>NZ_MQUB01000001.1:652500-952500 GCF_002943755.1 Aureitalea marina | reverse complement strand
CTCCGGGAAACAACCCCTGTTCTCTGAAGACCAATCCCTGGTTCTGGCTGCCAATGGAGAGATCTACAACCATTTGGAGCTGAGAGCTCCTTATGAAGGAAAATATCAATTTCAGACCCAGTCGGATTGTGAGGTGATCCTTGCCCTCTACAAGGACAAAGGAGCGGAATTCCTGGACGAACTGAACGGCATATTCGGTTTTGCCTTATACGATGCCAAAGAGGATGCTTACCTCATCGCCAGGGACCATATGGGTATCATCCCCCTCTATATGGGATGGGACAAGAATGGGACATTCTATGTCGCTTCAGAACTAAAGGCCTTAGAAGGCTACTGCAGTAAGATCGAACTCTTTCCTCCTGGTCATTATCTCTACAGCAAGGATGGAGAGCTTAAAAAATGGTACAGTCGGGATTGGATGGACTTTGAACATGTGAAAGACAATGAGAGTTCAATTGAAGAATTGAGAGAGGCCCTGGATGCTGCCGTACACCGCCAATTGATGAGTGATGTGCCTTATGGTGTGTTGCTTTCCGGTGGATTAGATTCTTCCATCACTTCTGCCCTGGCCAAAAAGTACGCAGATAAGCGGGTAGAATCTGGTGACCAGGAAGGAGCCTGGTGGCCTAGGTTGCACTCCTTTGCCATTGGTCTAGAAGGTTCACCTGACCTGGCTGCAGCTCAAAAGGTAGCGGATCATCTGGATACAGTGCATCACGAGATCAAATTCAGCATTCAGGAAGGTATAGACGCCATCCGAGATGTGATCTACCACTTGGAGACCTATGATATTACAACAATAAGGGCCTCTACTCCCATGTACCTCATGGCTCGGGCCATCAAGGCCATGGGTATCAAAATGGTGCTCAGTGGAGAGGGAAGTGACGAGATTTTCGGTGGTTATCTATACTTCCACAAGGCACCGGATGCCGAAGAATTCCATAAGGAGACAGTCAGGAAACTAGATAAGCTGCACCAATACGACTGCCTGAGGGCGAACAAATCTTTGGCGGCCTGGGGAATTGAAGGACGTGTGCCATTCCTGGACAAGGAGTTCATGGATGTGGCCATGCGACTGAACCCCGAGGATAAAATGATCAACGGGGAACGTATGGAGAAGTGGATACTGCGTAAGGCCTTCGAAGATATGTTACCCGAAAGCGTGGCCTGGAGGCAGAAAGAACAGTTCAGCGATGGTGTAGGCTACAGTTGGATAGACACGCTAAAGGAAATGGTAGACCAGGAGGTAACGGATGAACAAATGGCCAATGCCCACTTCCGCTTTCCTATTCAAACACCAACATCCAAAGAGGAATTCTATTATCGAAGCATATTCGAAGAGCATTTCCCAAGTGATACTGCAGCGCTAAGCGTGCCATCGGTTCCTTCAGTAGCTTGTAGTAGTCCGGTTGCCCTGGCTTGGGATGCCAGTTTCCAAAACATGAACGACCCCAGCGGACGGGCTGTTGCTAATGTACATGAAGAAGCTTACGAGAAATAGGACTTATTCTTCGTCAAAGACCAATTGGCTCTCTCGTTCTTGACGCAGGAGTGAGATCAGGGCTGCAACGATGATGATATTCTTACCGATGTACTGCCCTAACAAGGAAGGAAAGTAGGTGGGCTGAGTGAATGCCAGGTCTGGGAAGAAGAACAAAGGAGTAAATGTACAGACCATATGGCCCAGGGCCAGATAAATGGCAATTTTAGGTTTCCATCCCAGGATCAACATTAGACCGATGCCGGTTTCTAAGGCGGCAAGGAGCACAATAGATACCCTGTCCGGGATCAATCCCAGGCTAAGCATATCGATGGTCCGTATGGCCAGATCCTCGGCGGGACTCAGACTGGGAAAGAACTTAAGAACACCAAAAAAGAAATAGACTAGGCCTATAGTCAGGCTGAGTAAGTTCAAGGCAAGAACGGATTTGAAAGCTTTCACTAGTGGGATTGCTGAAATCGTTCAAATATAAAAATACCAGCAAGTTTGGATCCTGACGGATGTCAATTATTCGGTAGAAAAAACAACTAACTGTTAATCAGTGATATAACTGATCAATATCTAAATATCCGGGTAATGCACAAGCCGAATATAGCCCGATTAGCCAGTCAAAAAGATCAAACAAAATTGCTAAGGCAGCCACTTTTTGTCAAAGTTAGGTGCTCTTTTCTCTAAAAAAGCATCCCTTCCTTCCTTGGCCTCGTCCGTCATATAGGCCAAACGGGTGGCCTCTCCTGCAAAGACTTGCTGGCCAACCATGCCATCGTCGGTCAGGTTCATGGCAAACTTGAGCATCTTTATGGAAGTTGGAGACTTGGCCAGGATCTCCTGGGCCCACTGATAGGCTGTGTTCTCTAACTGTTCATGTGGGACCACCTCATTGACCATACCCATTTCATAGGCCTCCTTAGCCGAGTAATTGCGCCCTAGAAAGAAGATCTCCCTGGCCTTCTTCTGCCCCACCATCTTGGCTAAATAAGCGCTACCGTATCCTCCGTCAAAACTGGTCACATCGGCATCGGTCTGTTTGAAGATGGCGTGTTCTTTACTGGCCAGGGTCATATCACAGACCACATGCAGGCTGTGCCCACCGCCGACTGCCCAGCCGGGAACCACAGCTATTACAACTTTCGGCATAAAGCGGATCAAACGTTGAACATCGAGGATATTTAGCCTGTGGTAGCCGTCCTGGCCTACATAGCCCTGATGTCCCCTGGCCTGTTGGTCACCCCCGCTGCAAAAACTATAGACTCCATCCTTGGGGGACGGACCCTCTGCTGAAAGCAAAACTACCCCAATGGATAGATCTTCCTGGGCATCGTGAAAGGCATCCAGCAATTCACTTGTGGTATGAGGCCGAAAAGCGTTCCTAACCTCTGGACGGTTAAAAGCAATACGGGCCACCCCATTACACTTCTTGTAGGTGATATCGGTATACTCTTTGGCGGTGATCCAATCCGGTGTCGTCATTTTGTTTATTTTGCGCTAAAGATAAATCTTTGACTGCGTTTACTAAACCAATTCCCATGAAAGTACAGTTGTTTTTGGCCGCTTTGTGGCTCTTTTCTTCCAGTTTTGCCCAACAGGCCTATCAATTCAACACACTGATCGACCTGGAGACCACCCCAGTGATCAGCCAGGGTAGAACGGGAACCTGCTGGAGTTTTTCCAGTACCTCCTTCCTGGAGTCCGAGATCATTCGTATTTCAGGTAAACAGATCGACCTTTCAGAAATGTATACCGTTAGAAATACCTATCCCAAAAAGGCAGAGAATTATATTATGCGGCAGGGAAAGGCCCAATTTAGTGAAGGTGGCCTGGCTCACGATGTGATGAATTCGGTTAGGGAATTCGGTTTGGTACCTCAATCGGTCTATTCGGGAATTCCAGGAACACAGAAAGGCCATAATCACGCTGAAATGATCGCAGTGCTAAGCAGCATGCTGGAAACCTATGTAAATAATCCCGGACGAGAACTCAGCAGTAAGTGGCGGGATGCGGTCCAAGCCATGCTGGATATTTACCTGGGAGAAAATGTCGAGGAATTCAATTATGATGGGAAGCGGTATACTCCGTCCAGCTTCTCTGAGATGACGGGTATCGATCCTGATGACTATATCACCCTGACCTCCTTTGCTCATGCTCCCTACAACGAGTCCTTTATCCTGAATATTCCGGACAACTGGAGCAACGGCAGTATGTATAACCTGCCCCTGGATGAGATGATGCAGATCGTAGATCACGCCCTGGAGAACGGTTTTACCGTAGAACTGGACTGCGACGTAAGTGAGCGCAGCTTTTCTTCCAAGGACGGTGTAGCTATAGTGCCTGCCTCCTCTGAGAATACCATTAAAGCCTTGCAGGGTATCTATCCTGAGCGGCAGATCGACCAGGTCTTCAGGCAGTCCGAGTTTGAAAATTACAACACCACGGACGACCACCTGATGCACATCACCGGCCTGTTGGAAGATCAGAACGGAACCCGCTATTACAAGGTCAAGAACAGTTGGGGGACCGACGAATCTCGCAACGCTAATGGTGGTTATGTTTACTTCAGCACGTCCTATATGCGGCTTAAGGCTATCAGTATTATGGTGCATAAGGATGCCCTCCCGGAAGCCATTGCCAGGAAGTTAAACTTGTGATAAGGATTTCTCGCTGGCGCGATTTTTGATAATTTTGTAGCATGCGATACTTGATCGTCATACTGTTCCTACTCCCTTTGACCGGCTTTGGGCAATACGATTTTGAAAATCGATTCCTCAAATTGGAAGCCAATACCCTGCCGGCTATTGAGTCCATAAGTTCTATCGGCTTGTACAAGGGGGTGGCATCCTCCTATGCTTCCAGGCTTAAGTCCTTCCAGATGAGTGCACAGAATTACCGGCAACCCGTTGATATGATGACTGCCCTGGAAGGTCAAAGCAGTTTTATCAAACAGGATTACGATCTGTCTTATCTACAACAGCAATTCTATGGCTTCGAGACCGAAGGCTACCAATCTGATGGGGCCACCCGGGTGAAGAACGAGGTCTATCAGGAGATGAGAGGCCTGAACCTGGTCAACTCTTGCCCTCCTACAGGAATTTGCGCGCGCTGTGCTCCTTATCGCTTAGGGAGAGGATTCTAGCTTATTTATACAACCAGCTGCTCAGATCGGCACCCGCAGGGGCACTTTCGGCTATGCGAGCCATTATCTTGGAGACATACATGGAATTGTAGCGCAAACGAGAGATATGATTTGGTTGATCCGGATCTCCATTCCAGCAGTGTTCTGCCCGGTCCCCATAGGTCACCTCCCCATCGTAGTATGGATTGGTCGTACTCTCCAGGAAGTCCTCCATCAGATAGACCGCATTGTTCAGGTAATAGTTGTCCATATCGCCACAATAGATATGGATCTTGCCTTGTAATTCGGGGCCCAATTTTTCCCAATCCCGTTCCAGGATATGTCTTAGGTCATAGTTCTCTTTCCAATAGTCGGCAACCTCATGGTCAATCTCTCCAGTGTACTTATCCCAGAGCCGAACCGGATAACCATCTTCTCCTTGGGGCGAATAGGTCGCTTCCCAGATATCCCACTGTTGACCAGATCTGGAGCGATCTCCCAAAACTAACTCCAGATGGTTATAATCCTTGACGGAAGTATTCACATTTCCCAAATAGTCCCTATGCCCGGGGACTTCTAGTTTTTTATAGGTAGTTGGATAGTAGTAGGCATTTTCGTCCTCATAGATGTTGGTCAGACAATAGGCCCTAAAATCAATAGGGTCAGGACAAGCCGCAAAACAGCCGTTGTATTCGGTAGGATATTTCACCTGTACAGCAAGCGCTTCCCAACCTCCTGTTGAACCCCCGTAAAGAAAACGGGCCCAGCCCTGTCCTATTCCTCGGAACTGCTCTTCGATATGAGGGATCAACTCGTAAGTTATGGCGTCCCCATAAGGACCCTGTGATGCCGAATTGACGGCATAGCTATCGTCGTAGTAGGGCGTGGGATGCTGGATCTTAATGATTAAAAAGCGCGGGAAGTCCTCGGCATTCCAACGTCGGTAAAAATCATAGGCTTCCTCTTGCTGAATGATATTATACCCTTCTACCCCGAACCGAGCTGAATATTCCGGCTCCAGGTTCTCATCCGGTGGAGTTGTCCTCCAGTTCCCAAAATCGCTTGGAAAATGACCGTGAAAGATCATGAGGGGATAGTTGGCCTCAGGATGCTCATCAAAACCTTTCGGCAGGAGTACATGGGCCCCCAGGTACATATCCCGGCCGTAGAACTCAGAGAGCATTTCCGACCTCATCTTAATGTGTTTGACCCATTGAGTGTCTTCCGGTTCTTCGATCGGTGGAATAACCTGGTCGATTTTCAAGCTGACCTCTGTTCCTTCTCCAATGTTGACCTCCACCGGCAGATTGTAGATATTACCGGGAGATCTGTTCCACTGCTGCCCTTCCCCGTTGTCCATAGGCAACTTGACCGAATGGCCTGTAGAAAGATCAAAGGTCTCATAAACATGCAGCAGCGCTTGAGCCTGATAGGTTCCCTTGGGAATGTCCTGTAACTGTTCAAACGGAAACCCTAGGTCTTCGGCTGTAAAATCGACGGATGTACCGGGCTTCCAATCCTCTACATTCTTTCCAAATATGATCTGACCATTAGGCCCTGGATTGATCTGAAATCGAGGTTCGGCAGAATCGTCATTGGAGAACATGAGGAGCAAGCGGCCATCGATGGGACCTTCTGCAACTGCCTTATCCAGGGTCACCTTGAAAGAGATATCAGTACCAGGTTGTTGGCATGAAATTAAAAGGAGTACTAGTACGAAAGAGAATGCGCGAAATAACATATGGAGAAACTAAAGTTAGTTGCTCCAAGTTACGAATTTAGCACAGTTCTATACCGCCCTCGATGATCTTGATCTTCTTGTCCTTATACAGACTTCCGATAGCTTTTTTAAAGCTCTTTTTGCTCAACCCAAGGGTGTCCTTGATCTCTTTTGGCTCGGATTTGTCGTGAAGCGGTAAAAAACCTCCTGCCGCAGTTAATTCTTCCAAGATATACTGTGCATTGGGTTCAATACTCCTGTAACCGGGCGATTGCAGCACCACGTCCAGTTTCTTATCCGGGCGGATCTTCTTGATATAGGCCTGAAACCGATCCCCGCTGTGCAAGTCTTCAAAAATATCGGCTATGTATATCAGCCCCTGGTGTTGACCGTTCACGATAACGTGTGCCCCTTGTTCAGTGATATGGGTGATCAGCACCTCAACCTGATCGAATTTATCTACGGTCAGTTCATCGTTTTGAAGGAAACGCCTGGTCTTACTGGAACCAACCAGTCTCCCGGTCAGACTATCCAGATACAGACGCACCACATACCAACTGCCTTCCTTCATGGGACGGGCCTGTTCCTTGTACGGTACGAAGAGTTGCTTCTCTATCCCCCAATCCATAAAGGCTCCGAACTTATTGACCTGGCTACAGCGCAAATAACCAAAATCATTCAGTTTCACATGTGGTTCTAAGGTAGTTGCAACAGGGCGCTGTTGGTTGTCCAGGTATACAAACGCATTGAGAACATCGCCTGTTTCAAACTTCACAGGTTTGTACTTGTGCGGTAAGAGTACTTCGTCTCCTTCTTCATTTGCCAGGTACAAGCCTGGATCTGTTTCTCTCAGTATTTTCAGTTCCTGGAACTCTCCGATCTTTAACATGCGGCAAAGGTAGTCCGAATTTTCCCGTTAGCGGATAAACTCAAAGTAATTAAGCAGGATCTCATCATTGGGGCATGCGGAAGTATCTACCTCCAGAATTCTCGCCCTGCCTGTATCTTCATAGAACCCATCCAGAGCCTTCTCTAATGAACCACTATCACTGACCAATTGATAGTCCAGGCCGTGCATCTGGCAAATGGAACCGGCGTTTAGCGGGTGCTTGGTCTCAAAAAATTGTTCAAATTTATCAGTCTCCTTGGCATTGGGGAGAATCCTGAAAATACCACCACCGGAATTATTCAATAAGATCACCCTGAAACTGGCAGGAATATGGTCGTTCCAAAAGGCATTGCTATCATAAAAGAAGCTAAGGTCCCCAGTGACCAACAAGACAGGAGATTCACTCACCATCGCCATTCCAATGGCGGTGCTATTGCTGCCATCGATCCCACTGGTACCTCGATTACAATAGACGCTGGAAACATGGGATAAATCGAATAATTGAGAATATCTAATTGCCGTACTATTAGCTAGTTGAAGGGAATAACTTGTATTAATAGTTGAATATATTCTCTGATGCACAAGGAAATCAGAAAACGGTATTTCTCTCATGTATTTATCATGAAGCTGCAACCGATGATTCTTGACCTTTATCCACTGGTCTTTATAGCTACTTTGTCTAGCTAAATGCTCACTTGAGATCGCATCGAAGAACTGCTGAGGAGTAACTTTTATATGACGATCTAATGCAAAGAAGGTATCGTAAGCCTTTTTAGGGTCAACGTGGATATGCACTTTTGGCTGGTGTTTCCTTAGAAATGCCTTGATCTTTTTGGAGACCACCATTCCGCCTATGGTGATCAGCAGATCAGGGCGAAGCTCAGAAAACTCAGACTCAGATAAAGGAGCGATCAGTTGATCGATGGCAGTAATGGACGCAGAATGTGGAATATTGGATGTAGTCTCTGACAATAGAAGTACGGATGGGTCCAACAGCAACCTGTCCAAGGTTCCCTTATTCAAGGCAGCCGGCGGTAATACACCTGAAAGAACCATCTTCTTTTCCGCCTGCATCCACTGATCAACAACCCAATCCATTGGGATCTCAACTCTTTCGGGAAGACGAACCGGAACGTGTTGGGGTCTGACGGACATATCGGCCGTAACCCCGTAAAGCGGCTCAGAGAAAGGCAAGTTCAGATGGACAGGTCCGTTTAATTCCACAGCTGTATTCAAGGCCACATTGATCAGGGTCTCATTTTGCAACTGATGTTCTTCTCCCTCCTGGCATTGTGCGCTGTAAAGGATGTGATTGGCAAAGACATTTTCCTGCCGAATGGTCTGCCCATCCCCTCTATCGATCAGTTCTGGTGGACGATCCGCAGAAAGCACCACCAGCGGTATATCACTGTAAAAAGCCTCGGCTATGGCTGGATAATAATTCAATAGTGCAGAACCCGAAGTACAGACTAAGGCAACCGGTCTTTCCAATTGCTGAGCCATCCCCAGGGCCGTAAATGCAGCGCAGCGTTCATCGACTACAGCAAAACAATTGAAACCTGGATTTTGAGTAAACCCGATGGTCAGGGGAGCACTCCTGGAACCCGGGGAGATCACCACGTGATCGATCCCTTTGATCAGGCAAAGCTGAGTGATAGTTTGGGAAAGCGGTTTAGCGGAAAAATTCATCCGCTGCAAAGTTACGAAGGCAGGGCCACATTTTAAAGCATAGCGGAGAGCACCTCTAACATGGTGCGCTTCTTGTTCTCGGTCTCCTCCCACTCGGATTGTGGGTCCGATTGCTCGGTAATTCCTCCACCCACATAAATATGGGCTTTATCCTTAAAAAGTTTCATGCAACGCAGGTTAACATATAGTTTCCCCATACTCTCCTCCTGGTTATAAGGCCCGAGAAACCCGGTGTAGTACTCCCTGTCATAGCCTTCCTGCTTTTCGAGGAAATTTGAAGACAATTTCCTAGGCATACCACATACAGCAGAAGTTGGGTGTAATGTTCTTACCAAACTTCCCAAGGTGGTCTTGTTCTTTTTCAGCATTCCACTGATGTCAGTTCTCAAGTGAACTACCTGACCAGCTCGGTGAGTCCGTGTCTTGGATAATTTGACAACCGATGTCACCTTTTGCAATCTGTTGACAATGAAGTCCACCACCAATTGTTGCTCTTCTTCCTCCTTCTCGGACCAATTGGCCGGAAGATATTGTTCATAGGGTTTGGTTCCGGCCAGGGCCATGGTATGGAATTCCTGACCATCTGTCTGTACCAGTAACTCTGGGGTTGCCCCACACCAAAGACCAGATTCCGGATGATACCAGATATAACAAAACGCGTCCGGATAAAGACCAAAGAGCCGGCGAAAAAGACTATTCAAGTCAAAATCTCTCAACGCAATGGAAGAACATCGGCTAGTGACCACTTTTTTCACCGTCTTAACTTTGATCAGGGAAAGGGCATCCTTTACCAATCTCAAATAAGAACTCATTTCAGATTCAGTACAAGGCCTGTTCTCTCCACTGAGACTTGTCAGCTCCTGTGACCATTCAGTATGCTCAAGGTGCAAACTGCTACTATTGTCAAAGTTCAAAAACAACGCATTGTTGTCATATTGATAAGGCGCGAAAACAAAACCACGGCCGGAAAATGGTTCTATTTCTGATGGATTATCCTCACTAAAATAAGCCTGAATAGTCTTGGAGCCTACCTCACTGTAAATAACGAAAGGACGTGAGTGTTCCAGGGAACAATCTGTTCGAGCAATAAGCTCCTCAACATTCCTCATCAGTTAGATAATGTTATGGTGGTAAGTTTGACCAGGGAGATCAGTCGATCTTGGTCGTCCGTTATCCGTATCTGCCAAAGTTGAGTACTGCGTCCTTTATGAATTACTGTAGCTTGAGCGAAAACATAGCCGTTCTTTACACTTTTTAAGTGATTGGCAGAGATCTCTATCCCTCGAACCTGAACATCCTGACCACCTAAAAACAAATGGGAAGCCGCACTTCCAACACTTTCAGCCAATGCGACTGTAGCACCGCCATGCAGCACACCGTCGGGCTGATGAACCCTGTTTGTGACCGGCATACGGGCAACAACCATTTCGTCTTCAACATCCACAAATTCAATCTGAAGGGTCTCCATCAGTGTATTTGGGCAAAGGGAGTTGAGTTTTTTAAGTAGCTGGTCTTTGGGGTCCATTTGGGATCGATATTTTTGTAAAAATAAAAAATCAACCCGGGATGTCCACTGAAAAAAGAATCAATTACCAGGCCTCGAACACCTACTCCACTTTGAACAAGCTGAGTGCCGATACTCAAAGGATCTGGATGGTATTTCACGGGATGGGATATTTGAGCAGATATTTTATAAGACACTTCAAAAACCTAGATCCCGTCAAGAATTATATAATCGCCCCTCAGGCTCCGTCCAAATACTATCAAGGCCCAGACTTTAAACACGTAGGTGCTAGTTGGCTCACCCGGGAGGACACGGTAAACGAGACCGATAATGTTCTAAACTATGTGGAAGGGGTATGGCAGGCAGAATTAGCTCATACCAACTGCGAACTTATCGTTTTGGGTTATTCGCAGGGAGTTTCCATCGCCACCCGCTGGTTGGCCAAATATCAAAGAAGATGTGATCAGCTAATCATTCATTCTGGCGGTCTTCCTAAAGAGTTGACTGCAAAGGACTTCAGCCATTTTCAAGAAACGACAAAGGTTCACTATGTCTTCGGTAATTCGGACCCATATATTAACCAGGATAGGCTGGACCTGGAAAGGAAAAGAGCAGAGGCGCTTTTTGGATCCGTACAGGAACGCCCATTTAAGGGAGCCCATGTTGTCAATGAAGAATATCTGCTGCAGATTTAGGTTTTTCTAAGCTCGAATTAAAGACCGAATTTGCACTGAAAATCAGCAATTTGTTAGGTAAAGTGACCGCTATGAGCCCAGATGGTGAAAAAAGTATCAAACGAAAACGTTATAGGCTGTCTAAAAAGGAGAAAGTACCTCTATTTCTTTGGACGGTTTCATATATTTAACGTCCATTAAACCAACCGCGCTATTATGCTCAATCAAAGGCGAGTGATCGTTGAAAAAGTCTATCCTCAATTGGATGGCGGTCTTCACCCCATTAAATGTATTATTGGTGACCGAATCGAAGTTCAGGCTGACGTCTTCTCCGATGGCCACGATGTGATCGCTGCTAGTCTTCGTTATAAGCACCAGAAAGAGAGAAATTGGAAGGAAGTCAGAATGCAACCAATCGAGAATGATCGATGGGGAGCTACCATGGAAATGGAAAAAGAGGGGCCCTACCAATACAAGGTTGAAGCCTGGGTAGATCACGCCCTGAATTGGCAACACGGCATTGAGCGTAAGATCGATGACGGTCAGCATGTGAATTCTGAATTGTTAGAAGGAGCAACTTACCTCAAAGATCTCACAAAAAAAACCAAAGGGGACAAAAAGAAATTCTTGTCTTCCCTGGCAGAAAAATTTGAAGATCCGGCTCATTACGAAGAAGCAGTTGTGGCTGCACAAAGTGCTGAACTTCACGATATTTTCGTGCGCTATCCAAACAAGTTCCTGGTCAATGCAAGTGCCGAATTGGGTGCTTTTGCAGAACGAAAAAGGGCTGGATTCAGTACGTGGTACGAGTTTTTCCCCAGGTCTTCTTCCCCAGAACCAGGTGTTCACGGTACTTTTAAAGACTGTGAAGCCTTGCTTCCTCGTATTGCGGATATGGGGTTCGATGTGCTTTACCTCCCGCCCGTTCATCCAATTGGGGAGGTCAATCGCAAAGGAAAGAACAACACCACCGAAGCACAGGAAGGTGATGTGGGATCCACCTGGGGTATTGGCTCCCAATACGGTGGTCATAAGGACATTCACCCAGAGTTGGGAACTGTGGAGGATTTCAAGTCCTTGGTCAATAAGGCTAAGGAATTAGGAATTGAAGTGGCCATGGACTTTGCCTTGCAGGCCGCACCGGATCATCCCTGGGTCAAAGAGCATCCCGCCTGGTTCAAATGGAGACCGGATGGGACTGTACAGTACGCCGAAAATCCGCCCAAGAAATACCAGGACATCCTGCCTATTCATTTTGAAAGTGAGGACTGGAAGAACCTCTGGAAAGAAATGTTGAGCATTGCCATGTATTGGATAGAAGAGTGCGGTATTCGAGTCTTTCGCGTGGATAACCCACACACCAAACCATTCTACTTCTGGGGGTGGTTGATTGCCGAGGTCAAAAAGAAATATCCAGAAGTGATCTTCCTATCGGAAGCCTTTACCAAACCGAAGGTCATGCATCAGTTGGCCAAACAAGGCTTTACTCAATCTTATACTTATTTCACCTGGAGAAACAGCAAGCAGGAGTTGATCGACTACCTGGTGGAATTGACCCAGACCGACCAGCAGTACTTTTTCCGGCCTAACTTTTGGCCCAACACCCCGGACATCAACCCCTGGGCCTTGCAAAGCAGTCACGAACCGATTTATTTACAGAAGTATTTCCTGGCCGCAACCCTGAGTTCGAATACAGGTATTTACGGTCCTGTTTTTGAACAAATGCAGGGCGCAGCATTACCTGGCAAGGAAGAATACCTGGATTCCGAAAAATTCCAGATCCGATCCTGGGACTGGAGCGTAGAGAACAAACTGACCACCTTGATCGGAAAGATCAACCACATTAGAAAACAGCATACTTCTTTACAGCAGACCAATGATATTCAATTCCTGGCTGTAGAGAATGATCAGCTATTGGCCTACTACAAGTTTGACCAGGACCGACAGGACGAGACCATCATGATCGTCAACCTGGATCCGTATTATGCTCAAAATGGTTGGGTGCAATTACCGCTGCATGCCATGGGCATCTCCGAAGGTCATCCCGTACAAATGACTGACCAAATCACAGGTAGCAGCTATATTTGGGATAAAGAATGGAATTATGTAGAATTACACCCTGCCTTACCTTTCCACTTGTTTAAGATCACCCATTAATGGCCAAAGCAGAAACCAGTAAGAACAAGTCTATCCCCAGGTTCAATGTACCCTGGGAACAACTTATGGACGACGAGGGCTTCGTGAAGATGTTCCTCTCCGAAGTACTGGAAGAATACATACAGAAACAACGCTGGTATGGCGGCAAGTCCAGTAAGCTGAAATATATAGAACTGACCGAGTACTTTCGAATTCAGCAAAATGAAGAAGTGTATTACGGGCTGATCCTTGAAGTCAATTTCCAAGAGGCTTTCTACCAACACTATTTCTTGCCCATTGCTTTTGTGACCGATGAAGATTTTGCCAAGAAGGACAGAATCCTTAGTGTAAATGTGCAGGGTACAGATGGGGTCTTGATAGACGCCATCAATCTGGAAGCATTTCGAAGACTGGTTTTTGAGCGTATCCTCAGTTCCGAACCAAATGACACCACCCGAGTCCAATATCATAGAGGGGATGCCTTAAAGGAAACAGCCTATCAGTCCTCTCGCTTCATGGGGATGGAACAGAGCAACACCTCAGTGATCATCAATGACAAATGTGTCATCAAGTTCTTTAGACGTATCTATGCCAACAAGAACCCGGATTACGAAATGTCCCGGTTTTTGTCCAACCGCAAAGGATTTAAGAATACACCGGCCTACCAGGGTAGTTTGAATATCATAGATAGTGACAACTTTATCATCACCATTGCCTTGATGCAGGAATTGGTTCCGAACCAAGGTGATGCCTGGGAGTACATGCTGGAAAAGATGCTAAAGGTATTTAGTAATCTGTCGCTTCGAGGTATCAAAGTAGATCGGTTACCCAATCACGAATTGTTCCTTCGGTTGCCCCTAAGAAAGGTACCACACGAGATCATAGACTGGGCCGGTCTGAGTATTTTCCAGGAGATCGAACAGATGGCCAAGCGAACTGCGGAAATGCATATTGCCCTGGGTAGCGAGTTTGAAGAGACTGCCTTCGAGCCACAACATTTCAACATGGATTACGAGGTCTGGCTAAAGAACAGGGTTTTTTACCAGTTCCAGAATCGCCTCAATACCGTTGAGAACAATCTGCATAAACTGGACGGTAAGACCTTGGAATTGGCCAAGCAATTCCTGGATGGTAAGAATGAGATCAGGAAACGCTTCCAGGATTACGACTGGACCAAGTTAAAGGGGGAACGGATCAGGATACACGGGGATTATCACTTAGGACAGATCCTAGTTAAGGACGGAGATTTCATTATCCTGGACTTCGAAGGGGAACCGGAAAGTACAATCAGGGATAGACAGGTGAAGCAACCTCCGCTAAAGGATGTAGCTGGTTTGTTCCGGTCATTCCACTATGCGATCTATGCCACCATATTTAACCACGGTTCCGAACTGGACTCTACTCACGAAGACCTGGTTACAGCTGGTGAGATACTTTACAGATATCTGATCGGGGTATTCTTGCAGAAATACACCGAATTGATCCAAGCTGCCAATTTGAATATTGGATACAACCAAGAACGGGTGTTTATGCTGAAGTACAGCATGTTAGAAAAGGCAGTTTACGAATTGGGTTACGAGATGAATGCTCGTCCACTATGGGCAGTTATCCCTCTGGAGGGAATCGCCTCGATTATGAACCAGGAATAAGTTTTATGAGTAAAGTTAAGGGACACAGCCTGTTTACAGATTTTGACATCGACCTGTTTAAGAGCGGGAAACACTTCCGCCTTTATGAAAAATTAGGTGCACACCTGATGGAGGTCGATGGAGAGGAAGGAGTATATTTTGCGGTATGGGCACCCTCGGCCAAGGCGGTTTCTGTGATCGGAGATTTTAATTATTGGATAGAGGGCGAGCATCCCTTGAACGTGCGTTGGGATGGTTCTGGTATCTGGGAAGGATTTATCCCTGGAGTTCAGAAAGGAGCCTCCTACAAGTACAAGATCCATTCGCATCACAATGATATAAAGACGGAGAAGGCGGATCCTTTTGCTTTTCGTGCGGAGCACCCTCCGCATACAGCTTCCATCGTATGGGAATCCCCATACCAGTGGAAGGACGACTCCTGGATGAAAAAACGCAAGGACCTGAACCGCCTGGATAAGGCGATCTCCGTTTACGAAGTCCACCTGGGGTCCTGGATGAGAAACCTTGAAGAAGACCGGCCGCTGAGCTATTTGGAATTGGCGGAAGAGTTGGTAGCCTATGTGAAGAAGATGAACTTCACCCATGTAGAATTCATGCCTATCATGGAGTATCCATACGATCCTTCATGGGGATATCAACTAACGGGCTACTTTGCGCCTACTTCTCGTTTTGGTTACCCGGAGGAACTAAAAAAACTGATTGACCAGTTACATCGTAATGATATAGCAGTCATCCTGGATTGGGTTCCCTCCCACTTCCCGGAAGATGCACATGGACTTGGATTCTTTGACGGATCACATTTGTACGAGCATCCGGACAGGCGGAAAGGTTATCACCCGGATTGGAAGAGTTTGATCTTCAATTACGGACGCAATGAGGTTCGTGCTTTCCTGATCAGCAATGCGCTTTTTTGGTTAGATCAATACCATGTGGATGGCTTACGTGTGGATGCCGTAGCCTCTATGCTTTACCTTGATTATTCCAGGGAGGATGGAGAATGGGAACCAAACATTTATGGAGGCAGGGAAAACTTGGATGCTATTTCATTCTTTAAAGAACTGAACGAGGCTGTTTATGGAAATTTCGAAGGAGTTCAGACAATAGCAGAAGAGTCTACCTCCTTTCCTATGGTTTCGCGTCCGCTCTACCTGGGAGGACTCGGATTTGGAATGAAATGGATGATGGGCTGGATGCACGATACCCTGGAGTATTTTAAGAAAGAGCCCATTTACCGCCAACATCACCAGAATGATATCACCTTCAGCATGACCTACGCCTTTACGGAGAATTTCATGCTGCCTCTGAGTCATGATGAAGTAGTTTACGGGAAGCAATCCATTCTTGGCCGTATGCCAGGAGACGAATGGCAGCGCTTTGCAAACCTGCGATTGCTGTACAGCTATATGTTCACTCATCCAGGTTCCAAACTACTTTTTATGGGTGGCGAATTTGGTCAAAGCGAAGAATGGGATTTCCAAACCAGTCTGGATTGGCATTTGCTACAGTATGGCTATCACAGCGGCATACAGCGTTTGGTGTCCGACCTCAATGCCCTATATCAGAAAGAGGCGGCCTTGCATCAAAAACAGTTCTCTGCAGAAGGATTTGAATGGATCTCCTACGATGATTCCGAAAATTCGGTATTGGCCTTTATCCGGCACGGAGAAGACCCACAGGACGACCTGATCATCATTTGCAATATGACCCCTGTGATCCGAGAGGATTACCGCATTGGGATACCATACGCAGGTAGTTATCGCTATGTATTCAATAGTGACGACAGTAATTATGGCGGTAGCGGGGTGACCTTCAGCAACCGCCCCAAAACAGAAGATATTCCCTGGCATCGCTGGGATCAATCCATTAGTTTCACCCTGCCTCCATTGGGCATGATGGCGCTGAAAAGGATGAAAACGAGAAAGAAAAGCTAAAAAGAAAAAGAAAGTTAAGACCCCGAAGGCCGGCCTTCACTTCGATATGGCCGTCTTTACAACTCGCGTTTTATGATTATCAATACCGAACTGGAACAGAAGGGGAATCAGTTTCCCAAGTCCATTATAGACTTCAAAAAAAAGAAAGACAATTTTTATTTCTACTCCGACAACGGGGTTGCCTTAAAGGTCACTGTTCTCAGAGATAGCGTATTCAGATTCAGATATGCAACCGAAGGAAGTTTTGCAAAGGACTTCTCCTATGCCATCTCCAAGGATGCCGTTCATGGATACAATCAATTAGACTACACGGAAGAAAAAGATCACTATCAGATCAGGACTTCCAAGCTGATTCTGCAGATCGACAAGAGTAATTTCAGAAAGACCATCAAAACCCTGGACGGTCAGGTGATCATGGAAGACGAGATCGGATTCCACTGGGAATTCAGCTACGAGCACGGTTCTGATATTGTGAAGATGAGTAAGGTAGCCCAGAAAATGGAGAGCTTCTATGGCTTGGGTGACAAGCCCATGCACTTCAACCTCAAAGGTAAACGAGTGCAGAACTGGGTGACCGACGAATATGCCTATGGGAAAGATCGGGATCCCATCTACAAAGCGATCCCCTTCTATATTGGCTTACACAATGATACTGCTTACGGGCTGTTCTTTGACAATACCTTCCGAACCTTCTTCGACTTTGGCCATGAACGCCGCAATGTGACCAGTTTCTGGGCGCAAGGCGGGGAAATGAATTACTATTTCTTCTACGGGCCAGAAATGGAACAGGTAGTTACCTCCTATACGGACTTGACCGGGAAACCCGAGATGCCACCCTTGTGGGCCTTGGGTTATCACCAGTCCAAGTGGAGTTATTATCCGGAAAGCAATGTCAGAGAATTGGCAGCAAAGTTCAGAGAGCTAAAGATCCCTTGTGATGCCCTTTACCTGGATATCGATTATATGGATGGCTTCCGATGCTTCACCTGGAACAAGGATTATTTTCCCGATCCTGAGAAAATGGTCAGCGAATTGCAGGAGGACGGGTTTAAGACCGTTGCTATAATCGACCCGGGTATTAAGATCGACAAGGACTACGATATCTATAATGAAGCCCTGGAGAAAGGTTATTTCTGCCAGCGGGCAGATGGTCCCTTGATGAGGGGAAAGGTATGGCCAGGAGAATGTAATTTCCCGGATTTTACCAATCCTGAAGTGCGGACCTGGTGGAGCGGACTCTATAAAGAATTGATCGAGGACGTCGGCATAGCCGGCGTATGGAATGACATGAATGAGCCAGCCGTAATGGAAGTTCCAACTAAGACCTTCCCGCTGGATGTACGTCACGATTACGACGGCAATCCTTGTAGTCACCGCAAGGCTCACAATGTTTATGGCATGCAAATGGCCAAGGCGACCTATCAGGGCGTCAAGGAATTCGTTTATCCAAAACGACCATTTATCATTACTCGTTCTGCCTATTCCGGGACCCAAAGGTACTCTTCCTCCTGGACTGGTGACAACGTAGCGAGTTGGGAACACTTGTGGCTGGCCAATCAGCAAGTACAGCGCATGTGCGTTTCCGGCATGTCGTTCATCGGTTCTGATATAGGTGGATTTGCAGAACAACCAACCGGAGAGTTATTCATACGCTGGATACAATTAGGGGTGTTTCATCCATTCTGTCGGGTTCACTCTTCCGGAGATCACGGAGACCAGGAGCCCTGGTCTTTCGATCAGGACGTAACGGACATTACCAGAAAGTATATTGAGCTGAGGTATAAGTTATTGCCTTATCTATATACCATGTTCTACCGCTATGCCACCGACGGCATCCCTATGATCAAACCACTGGTGTATTTTGACCAAGAAGATCATCAAACCTATTACAGAACCGACGAGTTCATCTGTGGGGACCATCTGTTGGTCTGCCCTATTCAGGAGCCCAACGCCAAAGGAAGGAGAATGTATATCCCACGTGGTCGTTGGTACAACTACTGGACAGGCGAGGTCGTAAAAGGTGGTAAAGAACAATGGGTGGACGCAGATATCCAGACCATACCGCTATTTGTTCGGGAAGGAGCTATCATTCCGAAGTATCCGGTTCAGCAGTATGTAGGAGAAAAGGAGATCGATGAGGTCGAACTGGAGATCTACTACAAAGAGGGTAAACTGAATTCCGTACTTTATGAAGATGCCCATGAAGGTTACGATTATAAGAAAGGACGCTACAGTTTCCGAACCTTTAAGGTGACTGGTAAAAAGAATGAGCTCATCCTTCAACAGCACAAAGAGGGACGTTATATTACTCCATATGACAAGTTCAGACTGGATCTGAAAGGACTTCCATTCGAGATCAAGAAGATCGAGGTTGACAACCAGGAAACTCCTTTATCCGAATTAAGGGTGAATGGTAATACCTGTATTGTGGTAGACAAAAACTTTACGGAACTCCATTTTATAGGAGAATAATCTGAGGTTATTGCTTGTTGATACGATAGTCGGAGATCTTCATGACTATCCGGCCCTCCTTGGGCTCTTCCGAACGTAGCGCTTTACGGTCTATAGAGCTGTCCTTGCCCATAAAATTGAGTGGGATACGTAGTTTTTCTAAGGTAAAACTGACCACGGCCGCAGATGGCATCAGATCGTGCGGTGAGTTGTAATCCATGGTTACATAGAAGCTTCCCTCCTTTTTGGTGTTGATCTCCAATTCCTTTAGTTGGAGTCTCTCTGGGTCTATTAAGAGTGTCGCAATGGAAAAATCAGCCTTTCGATCCTCTGGTATAATATTGAGTGCTTTCAGTTTGATACCGGCTTTAGTTTCCCATCCCCTGTCCACCACCAGATATGGATATCGAAATAGTTCACTAAGTGAAAAATCTAATCCACGCTTAGGGAGTAGGACAAAATCCTCCGATTGGATCAAAATGGGCTGGTCCTTTTCATAATGTATCACAGCCTCCTTATCCGGCATATCAATAAAGTCGATCTCCTCCGACAATTGGACACGGGCGGAATAGCTCTGAATAGTATCCAGTCGCTGTTGAAGGGACATGACCAGTGAGTCTGTGGACTGCCCAACAGCAGCAGTAGTAATTGTTAAAATCGCTATGTACAAGATCCATCTCATCCTATCTCCCTCCTATTGAATATCCAAAAACCTACGCTCGCTGCTAAGAGCGTGTAAACTGTTAAAACCATTAATCGCACACCGATCAAGCTCCAATCGATATCGGTCACAAAGAACTCTTGCCAGGTATTGGTCAGTTTAGGAAAGAACCAAAGGTTTAGCCATTCGGACCCCAGGTCCACCTGTACAAGCAAGTTTGAACACACCAGAAAAACAGCAGCAACTATCCAGGTCTTAATGGTTTGTTTGAAAAGCACAGCCAGGGTCATACTGACCACAGTATAGAACACCATGGTCACAGAGCCTGCAACAAAAGCCAAGCCCAAACGTCTCAGGGCTTCAGTTTGATCGAAAAAGGTGAATCGTTCAAAATAGACCACCAGGTCTCCTCCTCCAAAGAGCAAATGGGAAAAGCCTATTGCTGTAACACCTAGGAAAAGGACGACTATAATTGTAAATAAAGAAGCAACCAGGTATTTGGACATTAGAAATTGCCATCTGGAGATTGGTTGCAATAAAACAGCTCTGAGTGTTCCATCCTCATACTCAGAACACATCATCCCGGAGACTATGATCATGAGGATCAACGGAAGATGAAACCAAAGCGAATTCAGTAACAGGTAGGTGATCAAATTGCCGTTAAGCAATTCCCCGCTGAAGTAAAAGGTGTCCTTTAGTCGATCCAATAAGGTATCCAGAATGGCCTTACCTTGATCATGGGCTACCCAAAGCACAACCAGCTCGAAAACAAAGATCGCCACTATGGCAAGGTAGGTTCTCTTCTGCTTGAGTAGTTTAAATATTTCTATGTTGATCAAACTTGTCACTGTTCCGGTTTCATCAGTTCTTCAATGGCCAGAAGAGGTATACAAGCAGTGATCACTGTTCCTTCTTCCAGTAATTTTCCCAGTAAGTCCTGCATGAGCATCTGATCGCTTCGAACATTGACGCGGTGTTTATCCACCTGCAGGTCTAATTCCTTTAGTACGTCAGAAGACAGCAGGTCAGGACCTTCAAGACGGTATGTTTTAGGATCTGCACTCAAGAGATCATATGAACTCCCTTCTACGATAATAGATCCCTTGGACATGACCGATACCTGATCACAAAACTTGATCAGTTGATCCATAAAGTGAGAGGAGATGACTATGGCTTTATCCTCTTCTTTCGCAAGATCGGTAAGCAAGTCACTTAAGGAACGTATTCCCATAGGGTCCAGACCGGAAAAAGGTTCGTCCAATATCAGGACCTCGGGATCGCCAAGCAAGGCAATTGCAATTCCCAGACGTTGCTTCATTCCCATAGAATAATTCCTGACCGGATCTTTGCGATCTGGATCCAAACCAACTCGGACCAATATTTCGGTAACCTTCTCAGAATTTATTCTATGGCCTTGCAACTTGCCGAAGAGCCGGATATTCTCTGAGGCATTCAAATAGGAATAAAAAGATGGTTTCTCGATGATAGCACCGACGGATCTTTCCGTTTCAGCTTTCCAATGTACCTTTCCTGAGTCTGGCCGTAACAAACCCAAAATCAATTTGAATAGTGTAGTCTTTCCGGCACCGTTCGGACCGATAACCGCTTTTATCTCACCAGCTTGGCAACCAAAGTTAACCTGATCCAGGACCAGTCTTTGTCCAAAGGATTTCGAGATGGCATCCGTTTGAAAGATCATGCAGAGTATTCCAATGAAAGGGAGCGATAGTCGAACTTGGAGGCGTAGTACTTTTCAATAAAAGTTCTGGACCAAAAGGCTTTCTTAAAGAAGATCAACGGATCTTGTAGCATAAAGTAGGGAATGTAATGATACCACTTGACCCCCTTTCTTTGTAATAATTGACCACCAGTTCTTCCATGCCCAGCTCTGAAGCTGCAACTTTAACCGCCCTACGCTGACAACTGGAGACTATATAGGCCTCTGCTATCCTGGACTGAAAGCCATAACGATAGAATTGGTCCTTCACCCGCTTATAATTCTGAAAACGTGACCAGCCATCCATTATCACCAGGAAAATGTGAACAAAGGAGAACAGGAAACACCACAGCCAGAAGACGATAAGTATCCATCCTCGGAAATTGGCCGCGTACCAAAGCTCATAACCGTACCAGATCGATTCCAAAATAAATAAGAGCAAAGCCCACATAAGTGGACTGGTTACCCGATAATAGGAGACCCAAAGTGGAGGTTGTGGAGGTATTTTGGCCAGTTGCATAATCAAAGATAATAACTAAATGGTTCGCTCCGGTTTAGTTAACTTTAAACGAACAAAAATTAATCCAGATGAGAACTACCATCAATCTGATAGCATGTATCATGCTGTTTTTCTTACCATTAAACGCCCAAAAGAAGGGTGACAATACAACCAAAAGCCTAAATGATCAAATGAGCGCACTCAAATGGCGGAACATCGGTCCTTTTAGGGGTGGTCGTTCTGTAACTTCCAGTGGCGTTGTTGGACAACCGATGACCTACTACATGGGAAGTACGGGAGGTGGAGTTTGGAAGACCACCGACGACGGCATCACCTGGAAAAATGTCTCCGATGCCTATTTCAAGACGGGTACAGTAGGCGCTATAGCTGTTTCTGAGTCCAACCCTAACCTGGTTGTGGTTGGTATGGGCGAGCATGCGGCCAGGGGGGTAATGACCTCCATGGGCGATGGTGTATACAAATCCACGGATGCCGGTAAGACCTGGAAGCACATCGGTTTGGATTTTACCCGCCATATTTCCGATGTGATCATACATCCAGAAAATGACGATATCATTTTTGTAGCTGCACAAGGCGCTCAATTCGGGGATTCGGAAGATCGCGGTATTTACAGAAGTACAGATGGAGGAGAAAATTGGGAGAAGGTGCTTTACATCGATCAAAAGACAGGAGCTTCTTCCCTTTCCATGGATATGACCAATCCGCTTATCCTTTATGCCGCCATGTGGGAACATAGGCGTTATCCCTGGACCATGGAATCCGGCGGGCCTAATTCAGGATTGTATAAGTCGACTGATGGTGGCAGCACCTGGGACCAGATGAAGGGAGGTTTACCTGCAGAGTTTGGAAAAGCCGGTATCTCCGTGTCTCGCGCAAATCCGGAACGGGTCTTTGCCGTGATAGAAGCCGAAGGAGAAAAAGGCGGAGTCTACAGGTCTGATAATGCCGGGAAAAAATGGACACAGGTCAATAAGAACCGCGTAAATATTGCCCGGTCCTGGTACTATATGGAGATCTTTGCCGATCCGCAGAACGAGAACATCGTTTATGTGCTGAACGCCCCGGTCATGAAATCCATTGATGGAGGGAAGAGTTTTAGTAATGTACCGGTTCCGCATGGGGATAATCATCATTTGTGGATCCACCCTCAGAACAACCAGATCATGATCAACTCCAATGATGGAGGCGCCAATATCTCCAACAATGGAGGACGATCATGGAGCTCTCAACAAAATCAACCCACCGCCCAGTTCTATAGGGTGATCACGGACAATCGAGCGCCCTACTATGTCTATGGCGGACAGCAGGACAACTCGGCTATAGCTATAGCCAGTCGCACCAACGATGGCGGAATAGATTGGAAGGACTGGTATTCCGTAGCTGGTTGTGAGAGTGCCTACCTGGCGTTTGACCCAGATAATCCCATAGTGGTCTATGGCGGTTGTTACCAGGGTATCATTGAACGTTGGATGAAAGAGTCCGGCGAAGGTAAAGGCATTAACCAATACCCGGAATTGGGATTGAGCAAGGCACCCAAAGATGCCAAATACAGACATAACTGGAATGCACCGATCATTAGCTCTCCTCATGACCGAAACACTATTTATCATGCCGGAAATCACGTGTTCAAGACTACTGACGGAGGGCAAAGCTGGACTATCATCAGTCCGGACCTAACCAGGAACGAAGCCGATAAGCACGGGCCAGGTGGAGGACCTTACACCAACGAGGCCGCCGGTGGAGAGAACTACAATACTATAATGTACCTGGTGGAATCTCCCCATGAGGCAGGAGTGCTCTATGCCGGAACTGACGATGGGCTGCTTCACTTGACCAAGGATGGGGGTACAACCTGGAATGCAATCACTCCCGGTAATTTTGGAGAAGGTATCATAAACAGTATAGAAGTTTCTCCTCACGACCCTGCCACGGCTTATGTTGCCGTTATGCGATACAAGCAGATGGACCTGAAGCCTTATATATTCAAGACCACCAATTACGGTCAGAATTGGACCAAGATCACCAATGGAATCAGTGGAGACCACACCTTCGTAAGAGCAGTAAGGGAGGACCCCAAAAGACAAGGTTTACTCTATGCTGGTACAGAAACCGGCCTATATGTTTCTATGGACTCAGGAAATAATTGGGAGAAGATGCAACTCAACCTTCCGGTTGTACCCATTAACGATCTCGTCATTCAGGACAATGATCTGGTCGTAGCCACAGCCGGTCGTTCATTTTGGATACTGGACGATCTGACCGCACTGCAGAATTTTAACTCCACCCAGAACCAACTGACCATCTTCCAACCCAAACCAAGTTATAGGATCTTTGGAGGCAGAGCTCCTGCCGGTACACCTGGACTTGGTCAAAACCCGGTCTCCGGGGTTACTTTCGATTATTTCGTCCCAGAGAAACCGGACAGCCTGGATCTGACCCTTACCATTAAGCAAGGAGACCAAGTTATTCGCACCATCAGCAGTAAGGCCCCCAAAGGTTTTAAAAGCTGGCCCGGCGGTCCGTCAAGACCTGCTGTTCTTCCTGCGAAACAAGGATATAACCGGTTTAGCTGGAATTTCCGAAGGGACGACCTGCCTACAGTAAATCAGGTCTTTGTATTTGGTGGCACCAATGGTAGTCGTGTTGGCCCCGGACCCTATACCCTGGAACTAAAATTAGGCGATCAGGTGAGCAGTACAACAGCTCAAATTCTTCCGAACCCAAGACTCTCCGCTAGTAATTCAGACTACGCTGCTCAACAGCAAATGCTAATGGAGTTGGAAGGAATGGTCAAAGCTATTCATGAATCGGTCAACGACATGCGTTCGGTACGGGATCAACTGAAAGGCTACAAGATACTGCTGGATGACAAGGAAGAAGCAGCAGAATTAATCACCACAGGAGACAGCTTGATCCAGCGGATCACAAGCTGGGAAGAGAACCTGATACAAGCAAAACAAAAGACCTTCCAGGATGTTATCAACTTCAACAATAAGCTGAATGCAGAGATACTGTTTCTAATGGGTGTTGTGGACGGTGCCATACCTGAGATCACTACAGGAGAACGTCAGCGACTTGCAGATCTGAAGAAAGATTGGGCAGTTTATGAACAAGAGAAGAACAGCATCATTCAAACCGAGATGCAACAATACAACCAACTCTACAACCAGTTGCAACTGCCTGCGCTGATTATGAAGGACGATTAATCTCCATTGCGGCGTAACTGCCGTCTGATTTTATTTATTGCCGATTCTATAGATTTCTCGGGCTCGATCACATTGAGCGGGCCCCAGAAGTCTGGATCGGAGAATCCTGAAACCTGATCGGTAATTACCACATTCGGCCGCAATCTATCCTTGGCTTTAGCGAGGGTATTATTCGGATTGGGTTCCCAATCGGTTACGGCCATTTCGCTGGCCAGTGTATAGGTAGTGTTAAAAAGTTTACCCCGTTTATCTACCTTGAATGAGAGGTTGACCCGGCCGTAACCATAATGCCATTTACCATTCTTCTCTCTGTAATCCACATGGTAATTTGCACTTAGCGGATAAGCCGTAACATCCCTTGGTTTCTTCTTTACAAACATACGGCTGGCCGCTTTTCGGTCTCCCACATTCAATTCGTATTTGGCACTGACTAGAGCCAGAGTTTCCGTATCGATGTAGAGGTTGCCAAAATAGTGGGGTTGATCCATCCGATCCTTCAAGGTAAACGAAACCACATAAACCGTTCTGTTATTCACCGTCAAAGGGGTCATAAATTCGTAGCGGTACTCCCCTATGTTTTCCGAAGTAAAGATGAATTCCGGGTATTTCATCACGTCAAGGAATACAGTAGAGAACGGACCTCCCTGCAGTTTTATGGCAACTGTATCCAGGCGGCGATAATCCGTATTCTTTCTTGCTTTTCGCAATTCCAAAATATCTCTTCTAAGTGATGAATAGGGTTGTTTATATATGTTCACCACGGCTTCGGTTAGCGATACGTTCCTTCTTCTTTTTTTGATCGTTTCCCTGTAAAAGGCAGTCATCAGCACGGGTTCGTCCAGTTGGTTATTGTACTTATCGTTAAACACACGCCTCACTAAAGCCTCCGCATTGCCAAAAGCAACCAAGCTAACTTCACTCAGGCTGGTTACCTGCTGCTTGAGTTCTATCCGAGTGTCACCATTTTGGATGGCGTCCAGGGAGATCTCTTGGGGCTGATAACCCAACAGGGAAACAATGACTATCCCGGTATTCAGATCATTGTCCACTTTCAGGGTGAATTCACCTTCGGCATTGGTCACCGTACTAATATTGGTATTCTTGACCTGCAAATTGACCGACTCCAGTACATGGCGATTGTCCTCATCTACCACTTTGCCTTTATAGGTCTGGTAACCGGTCTGTGCCTGAATAGAAAATGCGACAAACAAGATGACCACTAGCTGAAAGCCGTTTCTCATTGAGTTACATACATCCACCAGTCTGACAATCATGATTTTGAAAATTCTTAGTGAAATAACTTTTTTGATGATGAATAGAAAATGATCTTAGTCATCAAATGAAGATATGTCATTTAAAGATATTAAAATATGCGAATATTCGCACGTAACAGTTCCATAATAAATGGCTAATTTTACAATGATTCGATTGACCTGGTTAGTGAATCGAAGTGATGTGAGAATCATAATTGTAAACACAATGTCACAGATCAGTGGTGAAATAGAGCTACTGATCGCTCTAAAGAACCTTCACGCGAACCGTGGAGGTTCTTTCTTTTTAGGACTCCATTTTTGTAACTTGGTCCAAATCGACCTCCTATGAACAAAAAGAAGTTGGGTACTGGTATCGCCTTGGGAATTGCTATAGGTGCTGCCCTGGGAGCTGCCCTGGACGATATGGGTACATGGCTTGCCTTAGGCACTGCGATCGGGGTTGCAATAGGTGCAGGCTTCTCTGCTCATGAGAACAAGGACGAAGACGAAACCAATTCATCAGATTAACACTAACACCGCAATCTTTCCACTAATGATTAGAAAATTTTCCTTCTTTCTCCTGGCTTTGGCATGTATCCAAGCCGTGGGGCAATCCAGTGAAACGGCCAAAGCTAAACCCGTATTCGAAAATGGTGAGGCCCAGCTAGTAGAAGCCTTCAGTGATTATGAAAATTGGATTCGCCATGACCTTTGGGTGGAAACTGAATTCGATACCGATGGAGATGGTCAACCAGATCGTATGCATGTCGCGGTTACCAGACCAGGACAAACTGACTCTGAAGGCTTGAAATTGCCTGTTATATATGTGAGTAGCCCTTATTTTGCCGGGGTAGCTGGCAATGTGGAAGGTCTTTTCTGGGATGTGAAACATGAAGTTGGTGAACAACCACCCAAGCCTAGGGTGCATCCAGAAGTCGTCAGACGTGGAGAACGGCCTATCATCTCTAATTCCCATATCGAAACCTGGGTACCCAGGGGATATATTGTTGTCCACAGTTCCTCACCGGGAACCGGTCTCTCCCAAGGTGCTCCTACCGTTGGTGGAGATAATGAATCCCTCGCACCCAAGGCGGTGATCCAATGGCTAACCGGTAAAGACAACGGCTACACCAGTCCGGATGGAGGCGAAAAGGTAAGCGCTTATTGGAGTACTGGAAAGGTAGGTATGACTGGGACCAGTTATAACGGTACGATTCCATTGGCCGCTGCAACCACTGGGGTTGAAGGGCTTGAAGCTATCATCCCCATAGCACCCAATACCTCCTATTATCACTATTATCGTTCCAATGGCTTGATCCGACATCCCGGCGGATATTTAGGAGAAGACATCGATGTCCTCTACGATTTCATCCACAGCGGTGACACGGCCAAGCGAGCCTATAACAACAAGATCGTTCGGGATACCGAAATGGCCAACGGCATGGACCGCATTACCGGAGATTACAATGAATTCTGGGCGGGTCGGGACTATCTGAACGATATGGAACCCATGAAAACAGCCCTATTGATGTCGCATGGATTCAACGATTGGAACGTGATGCCAGAACACAGCTATCGGATCTATGAAGCAGCCCGGGCAAAAGGACTACCCGTTCAAATCTTTTATCATCAAAATGGTCATGGTGGACCTCCTCCCCTTAGCCTTAGGAACAGATGGTTTACCCGTTACCTGCATGGAATTGAGAACGGGGTGGAAGATGATCCGAAGTCTTGGATCGTGCGCGAGGCTGACAAAAGGGATAATCCCACGCCTTATCCGGACTATCCCCATCCAGATGCCGAGGATGTAAAACTCTATCCCATGAAAGGTGGTAACCAAATGGGAGACCTGTCCCTTGTACAAAACCGCATGATAGCCCTGGAAAAAGTGGTTGACGATGTATCCATTTCTGGAGATTCCCTGGCCAAATCCAGTAATAGTGATCACCGCTTGTTATATCAGACTCCTGTCCTGACCAAGGATCTGCACCTTTCCGGAGTCGCTGAGATCAAAGTAAAGATGGCCAGTTCTAAACCGGCTTGTAACCTTTCGGTCTGGCTGGTTAGCCTGCCGTGGAACCCAGATAATAAAGCTGCGATCACCGAAAATATCATCACCCGAGGTTGGGCGGATCTGCAAAATCACGAGAGTCTGGAAAGCAGTGAACCTTTGGAACCTGGAAAATTCTACGAAATGAGCTTCGAGTTGCAACCGGATGATCAGATCATAGCTGCGGGGCAGCGTATTGCTCTTATGGTATTTTCTAGTGACAAGGACTTCACCATATGGCCCAAACCAGGTACAGAACTGACCCTGGACCTCTCTGGCACCTATTTGAGCTTGCCCGTGGTTGGCGGTAACGATGCACTGAAAGCCGCTACCCGTTAAAGCATGATACAAACCGATCAATCTAAACGTTATCCCAAGCTGGTTTTGCTTGTGATGATGGTCTTTTTCTCGATCTCACTGATCACCAATATTTTGAATTCCATCCTGGCTGATGTCAAAGTGAGTTTCGAACTCAGCCTGGCAATGGCTGGTTGGCTTCCCTTTTCCTTCTTTGTTGCTTATGGGGTCATGAGTATACCTGCGGGATTCCTGGTCGAAAAGTATTCGGACAAGCGTTTGCTGATCACTGCCTTTGTGTGCATTGCGATTGCCTCGGTCATTTTTGCATTCTTCCCTTCATTCGGGCTATTCAGCATTACCCTTTTTTTACTGGGTTGTAGTATGGCTGTTCTGCAAGTGATCATCAACCCCATGTTGCGAGTTGCCGGTGGAGAGGCGGACTTCGCATTTAACTCCGTCTTGGCCCAACTGGTCTTCGGATTGGCTTCTTTTGTGAGTCCTTACCTGTACATCGGTTTGGTAAGTGAGGAAACTCAGGACGGATTGACCGTTTTGCTGCGTTCTCTGGTTCCGGCAGATATGCCCTGGGTTTCACTCTATTTGATCTTTGCCCTGATAGCCTTATTGTTCTGGTTGGTCATTAGCCGTATGAAATTCCCTGAGATCATCAGGAGTACGGACGAACAAGGTGGTGGCCGAAAAACCTATACCTACCTCCTCTCTAATAAATACACCCTATTGTTCTTTCTGGGAATATTTTGCTATGTAGGAACGGAACAGGGAATTGGCAACTGGATCTCAGAATTCTTATATCAATATCATGGATTAGACCCCCAAACCACAGGTGCCTCAACGGTTTCCTATTTTTGGGGATTGTTGACAGTAGGATGTCTACTTGGACTTTTACTGCTTAAATTATTGGATAGTCGCATGGTGCTTATCGGTTCTGCCCTACTGGCCATGGGCTGTCTGTTTACTGCACTGACAGCGGGGCCCCAGTTAGCTGTATATGGATTTGCGGCTACCGGTTTTTCGATCTCGGTGATGTGGTCCATCATCTTCTCCCTGGGACTGAATTCGGTCCGGGAACATCATGGAGCCCTATCCGGGATCTTATGTACAGGAATAGCGGGCGGAGCAATTTTGCCATTGATTGTAGGAATGATAGGCGACAGTCTGGATCTTCGCGCTGGCATGTACTTCTTGTTCATCCCCCTTGCCTTTATCCTGAGTATCGGATTTTGGGCCAAGCCATTGATCAATAACAGACGGTTTAAAAAAGGAAGTGAAGATGTACACTAAGCTAATTGGTGTAGACCTGGGTGGAACAAAGTTCGAAGCAGGTCGAGCGGCTATCGGGATGTCGACCCATGAAATTACGCTGGAGGCTAAACACAGAGAAGCAGTGAATCCTGCAATGAGTTCTGACCAATTGCTGGAACAGTTGTTTGCATGTATCGAGCTGGTTCTAACCGAGGAAGTAACCGCTATTGGAATTGGTGTTCCGGGCCTTGTTAATCCTGAAACTGGTGAGATACTCGATATCCAGAATCTGCCAGCTTGGAAGAAGATAGGCCTTATCCAAATCGTCGAAGAAAAGTTCAAGCTTCCGGTTAAGCTCAATAACGATGTTAACTGTTTTGCATTGGGAAGTCACTATGCCGGTACTGGAAAACCCTATCAGAATATGGTGGCGCTTAGCTTGGGTACCGGTCTGGGATGCGGTGTGATTACGCATGGAAAACTCTACCAGGGACTACTTTGCGGTGCTGGTGAGATAGGTATGATTCCATATCAAGATGGTATAGTCGAGCAATACAGTGGAAGTTTCTTCTTTCAGCGAGAATACGGTCAATCTGCAAAACATATGCATAATAGAGCCAAAGCTGGAGAAAAAGAGGCCTTGGACGCCTTTAGACAATTTGGTATTCATTTGGGAGAAGCCGTTCGCATCGTTCTTTTTGCTTATGCACCTGAGGCAATCGTACTGGGAGGTTCTATTTCCCAGGCGTGGCCTTATTTTGAGAGGAGTATGCGAGAAGGGCTTTTCGATTTCCCGTATCAATTGCAATTAGAACAAACTGCATTTCTTCCGGAAAACACGCCCGACCTACCTTTGATCGGTGCCGCCATGCTGAGCAATTAGATACCCTTTGCGCAGGCCATTTGCATTGATTACCTTAAGGAGGTGAATCTGTAGTTATGAAAGCATCTCTTCGGCATCTATTTGGCATGTTCTGGCTCTATCTACCTCTGTCTTTCTTCTTGTGGGCTTTTACTGGAAATAAGGAAGTGCCGGATCAATCTCAGCAAAAATTGAGGGCTTTGATATTGGATGGTCAGAATAACCACTATATCTGGCCAAAGACATCTCAAATGATGAAGTCTTATCTGGAAGAGACTGGTCTTTTCGAGGTAAACATAGTTAGATCGTCCCAGATCGACCTGGGGATCAAATACAACCCCAACCGTCCTTACAGATTGGATCAGTATCTGTGGGAGTATCCTTTAAAAAGTGAAAGTAGTCAACGTCAGGTTGATCGCGTAATCACCGACCCCAACTATGCCCCTGATTTTGACCAACACGATCTGGTTGTGCTCAATTTTGGGATAGATGCGGCCCCATGGCCTAAAACCACTCAAAAGGAATTCGAAGACTATATGAACAATGGGGGTGGCTTGGTTGTTATTCATGCCGCCAATAATTCATTTGGCAACTGGGATGAATATAACAAGATGATTGGTCTGGGAGCCTGGGGTGGACGCGATCAGGACTCAGGACCCTACGTTTACCTTGATCAGGATGGGAAAGAGACTCGAGATAAGGGAGCAGGAATATGCGGATCTCATGGTCCAGAACATGAATTCCTGGTCACTACCCGGGATAAGGATCATCCAATTATGCAAGGACTCCCTGAGGTCTGGATGCACGCCAAAGACGAGCTCTACGACCGCATGAGAGGGCCAGCCGAGAATATGACCATACTAGCAACGGCATATTCCGATCTGGAGCAGAACGATCCGCCTTGGGATCAAAATACCAGGGGGTCAGAACGAAACGAACCCATGCTCATGGTTACGCGATACGGACAAGGTCGAGTCTTTCATTCTGCTCTAGGGCATTTTGATTATTCCCAGGAATGTGTTGGCTTTATCACAACTTTCCAGCGTGGGTCAGAATGGGCCGCCACTGGTGGCGTAACGCAGGCCGTGCCCAAAGATTTTCCAAGAAAGAATCGGACAAGTTCCCGGCCTTGGAACCCTAATGCAGAGCTCGCACAGTTGCAAAAAGAAAGAAGAGACAGCAACCCCTATCAACAGTGGCTGACTCTTGTAAACAGTACTCCTTCAGACTCCATACAAGTCTATTCAGATGCAGCAATCGCAGTGAATGACAAATGGAACACCCAAAGCGGAAAAGATGATATTAGAAAAGCATGGCAGCAGTTTTCGGCCCGAATTGACAGTAGTTGGACAATGAATTATGTCTTAGCGAATAATCGAGGCAGGCATGCTTATGAAATTGGCGGTTTTAGAACCAATTATGGTCAATTATTTGGTCAATTCGTTATCTGGGAATTGAACTCCAATCCAAAGAGACGACTATTCGAATTTACGGTGCCGGCCGAAATCATTGAAATTGACAAAACCGAATTAGATCAGCGACGTAAAGAATGGATGCAATACTGCAATGCCCATCGAGTGGACCAACTGGTGAACGAACTGTATACTAAAGATGCCCTCTACTACAACCACCGCCCATTGATCAAAGGTCGTGAGGCGATTCTCAGGGAATACTCCTATATGAATAATCCCAGCTATCAGTTGGAGTTGAATCCCTTAATTGTTCAACCCCTTAGGGAGGATCTGGTCATTGAGATCGGTCAATGTGCCGGAGGGTACAACGGGAAATATATATTGATCTGGGAACGCAACAAAGATGGTCTGTGGCAGATCGCCCTAGACTCCAATATTTAAACTAATTGAACATGCAACTAGGAAACTTCTCATTAAGTTTAACCGTCAAGGACATCCATGTTTCTTTGGAATTTTATCAAAAACTTGGTTTTACCAAATTTCATGGAGATATCGAACAGAATTGGCTCATTCTAAAGAATGGTAACTGTACCATAGGGCTCTTCCAGGGAATGTTTCCCAAGAATATCCTGACGTTCAACCCAGGCTGGGACGATCAAGCCAATCCTTTAGGTAATTTTACAGATGTCAGGGATTTACAAGCTCAAATACAAGCTGCTGGAATTAAAATTCATACGCCGGTTTCGGACCAGACCAATACTGGCCCAGGGAGTCTTATCCTGGAAGACCCTGATGGCAATCCTATACTGATAGACCAGCACGTCTGATCAGATTTAACTATTCCCGAATCAGACCTTGTATTTATCCAGCCAATTCTGTAACTAGCAGTGGCGCTTGAACAGCGCCTTAACAATTAACATCGATCATGAAAAAAACAGCCTTCTTGGCGGTCCTTATGACCGTCCTGCTTTTTCCTGCCTGCCAACAATCCGCTGATAATGAGATTGCTTCGAATGACAAGGAATTTAAAGTAGATTTTGAAAAATTCACCCTGGACAATGGCCTGCAGGTCATATTTCACATAGACCGCTCCGACCCAGTGGTTGCAGTTGCTTTGACTGCCCATGTTGGATCCGCTCGGGAAGTGGAGAACAGAACCGGTTTTGCCCACCTGTTCGAGCATTTGCTTTTCCTGGAGTCGGAGAACCTGGGTAAAGGTGGCCTGGATAAGATGAGTGCGCGCATAGGAGGTTCTGGTGCCAATGGATCCACTAATCGGGACAGGACCAACTACTTTCAGACAGTTCCCAATGATGCACTGGAAAAAATGATCTGGGCAGAAGCCGATAAACTAGGTTATTTCATCAACACCGTAACGGATCCGGTGCTGGCCAAGGAGAAACAAGTTGTTAAGAACGAAAAGAGACAGGGCGTGGACAACAGGCCGTACGGACATACTTCCTCAGTCATCCATTCCAATCTTTACCCTAAAGACCACCCCTACAATTGGGAGGTAATCGGTTCCTTGGAAGATTTGCAAAATGCCACCTTGAAGGATGTTAAGGATTTCTTCAACAGCTGGTATGTTCCCAATAATGTGACACTGACCATAGCTGGAGATTTCGATACAGAACAAGCCAGGGCATGGGTCAAGAAGTACTTTGATGAGATTCCAAGAGGTCCGGAGATCAGCAAAATGGAAAAACGTCCTGTGAGCTTGACCGAATCCAAGAAACTGTATTATGAAGACAATTTTGCCCGCCTTCCACAGTTGACCTTGACCTGGCCCGGAGTTTATCAATATCATCCTGATTCTTATCCCCTATCTGTATTGGTCCAATACCTGTCAAGGGGTAAACAAGCTCCGATGTATAAGAAATTGGTAGAGGAGCAACAGCTATCAGATAATGTGAATTTCTTCCAATACAATTCTGAGCTGGCCGGTCAACTCATGTTGCGTGTCACCGCTTTTGACGGTAAATCCCTGGATGCCGTCGCAGCCGGTATACAAGAGGCCATGAACGAATTTGAAGCCAATGGAATTTCCCAAGCAGATCTGGACCGTATCAAAGCTGGTCAGGAAACCAATTTTTATAATGGTCTGTCCTCTGTTCTTGGCAAAGGCTTTCAACTGGCACAATATGAAATCTTCGCAGGAGATCCGGGCTTTATTAACCAGGATGTAAAGAATATTCTGGAAGTAACAACCGAGGACGTGATGCGCGTTTACAATACCTACCTCAAGGATAAGCATTACATCGCGACAAGCTTTGTACCGCAAGGTCAGGCTTCATTGGTCCTATCGGGATCCAGTCTGGCCGAAGTGGTTGAGGAAAAGATCGTACAAGGGGCAGAAGAAACCTTTGATCCCAGTCTCGCTGCAGAGTATGAACGGACTCCATCCAGTTTTGACCGTTCGGTTGAACCTCCCTACGGTCCTAGCCCGGTAATCGGCACTCCAGAGGTTTGGCGATCCGATATGGCTTCGGGAATCCGTGTCATGGGAATCGAAAACAATGAAGTTCCACTGGTACAGTTCGAAATTCAGATAGACGGGGGCCTACTGCTAGAGGATCAAGGAAAGATCGGAGTATCCAATATGCTTGCCCAAATGATGACAAGAGGTACGGCTTCCAAGACGCCGGCTCAATTGGAACAAGCTATCGAGGCACTTGGAGCTTCTATAGGGGCCTATTCCACCGATTATTCTTTAGTGATCTCTGCGAACTGCCTGTCCAAGAATTTCCCAGCCACAGTAGAACTGGTCCGCGAGATCTTGTTAGAGCCCAGATGGGACGAGAAAGAATTGGAACTTCTAAGACAAAGCGTTATCAGTCAATTGCAAAGACAACAAGCCAATCCAAATGCCATCGCCTCTAATGAGTATGCCCAACTGCTATTTGGAGAAGGCCATATACTGGCCAATAACAATTTGGGTAGTTTGGAGTCTGTACCCAACATTAGCATGGAGGATCTAAAGCAATATTACACAACCTTCCTATCTCCTTCCGTATCGAAATTACATATAGTTGGCGATGTAAATCAAGACGATGTTATGACGGCTTTTGAGGGAATTGACGCTAACTGGACTCCGAAAACAGTAGATATCCCTGCAGTTCCGGAAATGCCGGCAGTGACAGTCTCCAAGGTCTATTTCTACGATGTGCCGGGGGCTAAACAATCTGTACTGAATTTCGGATATCCCGCGCTCAAGATCACGGATCCGGACTACTATCCTGCATTTGTTATGAATTACCGTTTGGGAGGAGGCGGTTTCGCTTCACAATTCACTCAACAGCTAAGAGAAGGAAAAGGGTATACCTATGGAATACGTTCCAGATTTAGCGGTTCCAATTACGGGGGTAGCTTCACGGTATCTAGCGGTGTTCGTTCTAATGTTACCTTCGAGTCCGCAGACCTTGTAAAAGAGATCATGAGCAATTATGCAGAGGGCCTAACAGAAAGTGATCTTGAGATCACCCAAGGATTTATGATCAAGAGTAGCGCCAGGTCCTTTGAGACCATCAACTCCAAACTGAACATGATCCGGAACATCTCGAATTACGGGTTTTCAGACGCCTATGCCAGCGAACGTATTGCTTACGTGCAAGGGCTAACATTGGATGAGTTGCAGGGACTAGCAAGGACCCACATCAAACCAGATCAAATGATCTACCTGGTAGTTGGTGATGCCGCCACTCAATTTGAACGGCTCAGGGAACTTGGATACGGTGAACCCATACTACTTAACAGACCATAGAGAAGTCGGCCCTATGTGGCCGACTTTTTTTATACACTATTCACTCGCAGGTATTTACGTGTATACACTTATTGCCTGGAGTGTTGATTTAGCATACCTTCGGGAAACCATCAACAGAATGATTTCACGGTAGAACATATTAAAATTTGGAATACCGATAATCTTATCATTCACATCCCCATTCTTCATAAGCGAACATGCTACTGATGTTTGTAGGTTTATTGTTCATCCGGCTTTCCAGAATGGGTTGCCGGATGTTTCTTTTCGTCAAATGTCGATCTAGAATAGACCTGGCCAGGTCAGTTCATGGACCCAAACAGATACATGTCAAGATTTCCTTCTACCAGTATCTCCAAATGCGGATTTTCATCTTGCCACAGGATCTTCATTCCGGTTTGACGCCATAGATGAGCAGTATGCTCGCGATAAACTATACCTGAAATTGTGTAGTCATTGAATTTCATTTTGCGGAAATAGCCAAAAAAACGCGACATCAAATAAAACGCACTGACCATAGAATCGGCGTATAAGGAATAGAAATAGAAAACTGTTCCCTCGCTGGGATTCATACTCAGATCACCCACTCTGAGCTCCTCCTCTGTTCTTTTCCGATCGCGCAACTCCAGGTAGCTGGACATTCTAAGTGGCAGGACAGCAATTTGACCAGCGTAAAAGCCGCTTTGATCGTCCAGCATCAGATTCAATTCTGGTAATCTATTAGCCGCTTCTTGTAGAATTCGAATATCCAATCCAGGTAAGTGGGTATGTAATGCTTTTACCCGGTGAACAAAATCTGCGTCTTCCCGGGACGAAAAAGTGGTCAGCCTGTCCTCCTCTACTTCGATCTCGTTCTTAAACCAATTGGCGTCTTTGATCAAGGAACCCATGATGGAGTGTGAGTACATCCGACGTTCGATGTCGTAAAATACGGCAATTGGGCGTTCAGAATTGAGATTGTGGATGACTTGATGTGGAATTGAGAGCTGCTGCACCAAAAATTTCTCCTTTTCAGGATGCACCAAGGTCACGTTCCTTTCCCATCGAGCCACTGTCCTAGAATCGACATCAAGCATTGCCGCCAGGTCGATCTGGGTCATATCATGAGCTTTTCTATAGTCCAGTAAGAGGGTTCCGAGATCCGGATATTTCTTCATTGAAGCACACTTTTTATAAAAATATTCAAAAATGTACAGACTGGACATGCCATGTCTACAAAAGTGCTTCCACCACGGTCTAATTTTGTCTTGTCAATAAGGATAAACCCCAAATTATCAAGTCTTATGGAAGTAATTATAACACTGCTCATTGTGATCTCCGCCACCTGGTTGGGAGTTCGAAGAAGCAAACAAGAAAGAAAAGAAGAAGGCTCCTATTTATAAAGGTTTCACAAAGATAACAAGAGCAGAGCGAAGAAGGGAGATGTTGTATCAGAAGTTACTCTTGTTAGAGCAAAAGATCATTCGGGATCGCCATACGGCAGAACAAAAGATGGTCGTGCTCAACGACATAAAGATTTACCTGAGTGGGTTATCCATTGGATCGGAAGTCCTGATCGGGTTAGAACAAAATAAGTTCATTGAGTTGTTGGAGGATTTGAAGGGAAAGTCACTGACTGTCGCAGAGCGTAAGATGTTGTTGGAATTAAATGAGGTTACGCAGCAGTTGGGAAATGATGGTTACAGTCAGTGATTTTTTTAAGCCTAAAGAGTATTGATGGATGAATTGGGATTATTTAAAAGTGTGGTTTAATAGGAGAAAGAACAGATTAAAGCTGCTCAGTTTCCAGGACCTACCATCGGCAACCAGACGGCTGATCGAAAAAGAGGACGATCAACGCCTGGCAGAGATACTCTTCCGGTTGGAACAGATCCGTGAAAGAAGGATCAACCGAACCTTAAAACTGGCCATTGCCATAAAAGGGAATTCCTTCTTACAACGTGTGAACGTATAAAGAGACAAAGATTTAGAAGATAATTTTTTTCATGATTGTTGGTTTTTGATTGTTGCGTTTAAGTATCAGGCGATCATGTTAGTGATTGGAGTTAAGGTTAGAGATTGTTGAGAGAATCGCCTATCCCCACTTAAACGTCGGCCCAACCGGAAGGTTGGGCCTTTTTTATGGGTATGAACCAAATGACCGACAAGAATTAAATGGAGTATTCCCCAACAATGATTTCCCGGGCCAAAGACAGTTTACGAAAGAAATTAATTATTCATCATGAGTAATAAAGACCAGATAGATCGATTATTTGAAGAGTTAGCAGGCCAATTCGACCCAAATTCTTAATGATCTGAGTGAAAAGACCATGGAGCACCTCGGGCGTTATGATCACACTATAGAAGATCTGGACCAGTGTATCGATCAGGTTCAGAACTTTGTGAATGAACACCAGGAGGAGTTGAGTCCCCGGTCTAAGGACCGGATTTTGCGCTTAATGAGAGACTTGCACGACTCTGCGGAAAACCTTCATGCCATACCTACACACCGTATACCCGTGAGTTTAAAGGCCTATTGCCTGGTCTTTATATACCTTTTCCCACTGATCTATGCGCCAACCATCATCAATGGAGTTGGCAATGGGACCCACCCTGGGATCTGCTATCTGATCGTGGTTCTGACCCAGTTCATCCTGGTCTCTCTTTACAATATCCAGGGCCAATTGGAATATCCTATCGACAATCACGGATTGGATGATATACGCTTGGATCAATTTGTTTTGAATAGCAACGGAAACTCGTCCTAAGAATAAAAAAACCCGGCTGTAGGCCGGGTTTTTCTCTTATGGAAAATGGTGAATTATTTCACTTCTTCAAAGTCGACATCCTCTACATCAGAATTCTCTCCACTGTCGGCTCCAGCTTCGGCATCACCAGTAGGCGCACCGTTCTGCTGTGCTTCGGCCTGAGCTTTGTACATCTCTTCTGAGGCGGTCTTCCAAGCTTCGTTGATCTTGTCCAGGGCAGGTTGAATGGTATCAACATCCTTGGTCTCGTGGGCTTTCTTCAATTCCTCCAGGGCATCTTCGATCGGCTTCTTCTTGTCCTCGCTCAGCTTGTCGCCAAACTCCTTCAGTTGCTTCTCGGTCTGGAAGATCATGGCATCGGCCTCGTTGATCTTGTCCACCTTTTCTTTTGTAGCTTTATCCGCTTCGGCATTGGCCTCGGCATCACGCTTCATCTTTTCGATCTCTTCGTCAGTAAGTCCGCTGCTGGCTTCGATTCGGATATCCTGAGATTTCCCTGTCGCCTTATCAGTGGCACTTACTTTGATGATACCATTGGCGTCAATATCGAAGGTAACCTCGATCTGAGGCACTCCTCTAGGAGCCGGTGGAATACCATCCAGGTGGAATCGGCCAATGGTCTTGTTATCTGCAGCCATTGGACGTTCTCCTTGCAAGACGTGGATCTCCACACTTGGCTGATTATCAGCAGCTGTACTAAACACCTGAGATTTCTTGGTCGGGATGGTGGTGTTGGCATCGATGAGTTTGGTCATCACGCTTCCCATGGTCTCAATTCCCAGAGAAAGAGGTGTCACATCCAACAGGAGTACATCCTTCACATCACCAGTCAATACTCCACCTTGGATCGCAGCCCCAACGGCAACAACCTCATCCGGATTTACTCCCTTACTTGGAGCCTTACCGAAAAATTTCTCTACGGCTTCCTGCACAGCAGGTATACGGGTAGAACCTCCTACCAGGATGATCTCGTCGATATCACTGGTTTGCAGACCGGCATTCTTAAGTGCAGTCTTACAAGGTTCGATTGTTCTTTTGATCAGATCGTCGATCAGCTGCTCGAACTTGGCACGGGTCAAGGTTTTAACCAAGTGCTTAGGCCCTGTAGCCGTAGCCGTTACATAAGGCAGGTTAATCTCTGTCTGGCTGGAAGCAGACAATTCGATCTTGGCTTTTTCAGCAGCTTCTTTCAGGCGCTGCAGGGCCATAGGGTCCTTACGCAGGTCCATTTGCTCCTCGCTCTGGAACTCATCGGCCAGCCAGTTGATGATCTTGCTATCTACATCGTCTCCACCCAGGTGAGTATCACCGTCGGTAGCCAGTACTTCAAATACCCCATCGCCTAATTCAAGGATAGAGACATCGTGGGTACCACCACCAAAGTCGAATACGACGATCTTCTGATCGCTGTCTTTTTTGTCCATCCCATAAGCCAGGGCAGCAGCCGTTGGCTCATTGATGATTCGTTCTACGGTCAGTCCTGCGATCTCACCTGCTTCTTTTGTAGCCTGTCTTTGGCTATCGTTAAAGTAGGCAGGTACGGTAATAACCGCACGGGTCACATCCTGCCCCAGGTAGTCCTCGGCTGTCTTCTTCATTTTCTGAAGGATCATCGCACTGAGTTCCTGAGGAGTGTACAGACGACCGTCTATATCTACACGGGGAGTATTGTTATCCCCTTTTACAACTTTATATGCAGCGCGTTCCGCCTCTTTAGAAGATTCGGAGTACTTATTTCCCATAAATCGCTTAATGGAAGAAATGGTCTTAGTGGGATTGGTCACAGCCTGACGCTTGGCCGGATCCCCTACTTTGATCTCCCCGCCCTCAACAAACGCGATTACAGAGGGAGTGGTTCTTTTTCCTTCGGCATTAGGGATCACGGTTGGCTCACTACCTTCCATCACAGACACACAAGAGTTCGTGGTCCCCAAGTCGATTCCAATTATTTTACTCATAACTAAATGAACTATTATTTAAGTGTTAATCGAATTCCAATTTGTCTACTCTATGTCAATCTTTATGCCATTGGAAAATAGCTGACAGGGTGTCAGTATTAGTGATTCGTGAATCGTGAATCGTGAATCGTGAATCGAATAAGTAGTATAACTGTTTGGCCTTCGATTAACCAATAACGACTAACGCATAACCTACTTATTCCTTACCTTCATGCTTTAAACCATCCAATACCATGAAAACTCTACTCTTCCTAGCTCTAGCGTTTACCCTTGTCAATTGCAAATCTGAAAAAGAAGAACAACCGGCTATAGCCGAGCCTTCACCTGTGCAGGTCAAATTAGAGACGGCCATGGGAAATGTGGTCATAGAACTATCGGACAAAACGCCGCTTCATCGCGATAATTTTATAAAAATTGTAAATGAAGGGCGCCTGGACAGTATGTTATTTCACCGAGTATTAGAAGGATTTGTCGTTCAAGCGGGGCTCTATGACAGCCTGACAATGGCCGCTATGGATTCCGTGGAGCTGGAAGCCGTCAATTACAGAATCCCCGCAGAAATGGATTCGACCCTCTTCCACAAACGAGGAGCTCTAGGTGCTGCGCGTACAGGTAACCCGGACAGGGAGTCCTCTTCGCTCTCCTTTTATGTAGTGCATCGAGGCCCACGGGTTGACAGTCTTATCGATGTAGATCAGGATAGAATCAACACCTGGTTACAACAGTATTATTTTTTACAGGACCCAAGTAATAGCAGCTGGAAGGATTCCCTGAACCTGGCCGATCAGAATGAAGACTGGGAAACGTTTAGCCGTTTATCGGACACTATAAATAAATTAGCGGATACTTTCACCTTCGAATACTACGACATTCCCGAAGATCAACGAGAAATTTATCGGAAACAGGGAGGTACACCTCATCTGGACCAAAATTATACGGTCTTTGGAGAAGTGATCAGCGGTATGACGGTAATTGATTCAATCGCCAAGGTCGCTGTTAATGAAGCAGGTATGCCTGACCAGCCGGTTTATATTCATAGAGCTGAGGTGGTCAAGAGTGAGTAGTAAAGCGTGAAGCGAATTTTAAACCACCAAATTACATGACTCATTATTAAATTGCTCACTGCTCACTGCTCACTGCTCACTGCTCACTGCTCACTGCTCACTGCTCACTGCTCACTGCTCACTGCTCACTAAATAAATCGAATCACGATTAACGAATAACTACTAACAAATCATACCTAGGGGCCCCCAAGCCCCGTCCGGGTGCAATCTAACTCACTGGATAGTATCACACCAGGAAAAATCATTGAATTGCTTATCATTCTTGAATGATTGCGTGTTGATTTAAGAATAGTTGGGAGTAAGAATAAACATCTCTACAAAGTGTTCGCACCTACAAGTGAAATTTAAAAACGCGCAGCCAGGAAAGCATTGATCCCTCCAAAATTAAACCGAACCCTGCCTTTCAAATCGCTGCCAAAGGGTATCTCTTCTACCCTATAGTTGTTCGTTGAATGGGCCAGTCCAATACCGACGCTCTTAGAGAAGAACCAGGTAACCGAAGCGTTAGATTCTAATATGTTGATCTTTACACCTTCTATTTCCAGCCAAAAGAACTCGATCGCATATCGTGCCAATAAGCGAGGGGTCAGGTAGGCAGATCCGTGAAAACCAAACAAAATGGCAGGTGCCATAAAATCAGTCTTGGAACTTGTAAAGGCATTGTTTAATCGAGCCTCGAATCCTGTATTTATAAATACTCCGCGCAAACCACCGGAGACACCGGCCTTCCAGTTCAAATTATTAAAAAAGGAATGCCGATAGGTCGCTGCGAAATAGTCTACATCGAAATTGAAATTAACACCCGATCCTTGTTCGAATATGATGTCTTGAAACTCTATATCCTCTTTTAAGGTCAGTGACCGATCCCGATTGATCTTGGTATAGGTTACCACCAATTCAGAGTTCTTGGCTAGACGGATGAAGGCGTCTGCTCGGAACACGGCCAGGTCTTCAGATAATCCCAAGTCGTCCTCCAAACCGATCTCCGTACCCAATCGGCGCCCATCGATCCGCAAGGTGGTCGATAGGTTAGGATAGTAGAAACCCGCCTTTACATAGAATCTCGGGTTGATGGAGTCTCCTTGCCTATCAGCGTAACTCTGGCCGAATACTTGTGATCCTGCCACCAGAAATAGGGTGATTAATTTACTTATAGGTAGGAGTGGACGGGAGAACTTCATAGGTCTTAAGTTGATTAATGAAAAGGCTAAAAAAACTTCTTAAGGGTTAAATTAAAATAAAGAGTTTATTACGCAAAGAAAATTCGGAACATAAAGGGATTTTTCTAACTTTGAGATTCTCGCTAACTCTGATTATGAAATATCTCTCCTTCACCCTTATTACCGTATTACTTGTCGCCTGTAAAGGGGATAAGGATGTAGCCCAACTTCCGCCTCAGGAGATTCCTGTATTTGAGGCCCAAAAGAAAGATGTTCCCATCTACAACGAATTTGTTGGTCAGATCTATGGGCTAAAGGACATCCCCATTCGGGCCAGAGTGGATGGATTTCTGGAGAAGATATCCTTTGAAGAGGGTACCCAGGTTAAAAAAGGACAACTCCTCTACTCTATTGACCCGGATCCCTATCTGGCTCAAGTCGCAGCCCAGGAAAGTAAGTTGGCTGAGGCTGAGACCATGAAGGTCAATGCCAAAAACGAATTGGACCGATACCAGCCCCTGGCGGAGATCAACGCGGTGAGTCAAAGTGATCTCGATGCCTCACAAGCGACATACGATGCCTCAATAGCCTCTGTAAATGCAGCCAAAGCTAATGTCAGTCAAGCTCGGATCAAATTGGGGTACACAACGATTGAATCCCCAATTGAAGGCTTAATTGGAAAGACGGAAGCCAGAGAGGGTGAATATGTTGGTAAAGAACCAAATCCCGTTATCCTAAATACCGTTTCAAGAATTGACACGGTGAGGGTTCATTTCAGTATCTCGGAAAGTAAATACCTAGAATTGGCCCGAGAGTACCAGCGTAATCGAACAGTCGAGGATGTTAAACGCGATGTAGAAGATGGTAAAGTAGAACCGTATATTGACTTAATACTTGCCGATGGAACTTTATACGACGAGAAAGGAGTCATTGACTTTGTAAATAGCCAGATTAATACCAGTACTGGATCATTGCTAATTCAGGCAAGCTTTCCAAACACCGCTCGCTTACTCCGACCTGGCCTTTATGCGAAGGTCAGAGTACAATTAACTGTAGCGGAGGATGCCATTTTAATACCACAACGCTGTCTATCTGAATTACAGGGTGAATATTCTGTCATGATTGTCGATGATAACAATCAGATCAAATCGGTGCCCGTCAAATTAGGGACTCGTGTGGGTGATATGGTCATCATCGAAGATGGATTAGATGGAGGCGAAAAGATTGTCATAGACGCTCTTCAAAAGATCAGAGCAGGTATGGAAGTAGTTCCTGTTGCCAGTGACTTCACTAGTAAAAATGCTGGTTAATCATGGCAGAAAGTAAAGGAAATTTTTTCGTCCACAGGCCAATTGTGGCCATGGTGATCGCTATAGTGATCGTCATTGTAGGTGGGGTGTCCGTGATCGGGTTGGCCATTGAACAATACCCTAATCTGACTCCACCTATTGTAGAAGTTCGGGCCACTTACACAGGCGCAAATGCTTTAAATGTAGAAGAATCTGTTGCCACCCCTATTGAACAAGAGATGAATGGGGTGGACAATATGATCTACATGAAAAGTACAAATGCCAACGACGGAACCATGGTGATCCAGGTATCCTTCGATGTTGGTACTGACCCGGATATGAATACCGTATTGGCCCAGAATCGTGTATCTGCGGCAACGGCCAAATTACCCAGTGCAGTTACCCAATATGGGGTGACCACCAAAAAATCATTGCCAAGTCAGTTAATGCTAATCACATTGACTACTGACAATCCAGCTCACAACAATGCCGAGTTTCTTGGGAATTATGGATTGATTAATATAAAAGACCGGTTGGCCCGTGTTCCAGGAATTGGACGGGTGGATATATTGGGAGCCGCCAATTATTCGATGCGAATCTGGATCAAACCAGACCTACTGGCGGTAAGGGGAATTACGGTCCCGGAGATCGTCAATGCGATCAACGAGCAGAACGTGATTGTTCCTGGAGGGAAATTTGGAGCGGAACCTGCACCCCCCGGCACTGAATTCACCTATACCGTTCGATTACCGGATAGATTTAATTCGCCAGAAGCATTTGAAGACATAGTGATCAGAACCCTTTCGGATGGGTCACAAATTAAGATTGGCGATGTTGCCCGGGTTGCCTTGGGAGTAGAAACCTATAGCATGATTCCCAGACTCGGTATCAATGTGACTGGTCGCGAGGCTGATCCAAAAGCAGCGGCTATTGTGGCTCTATACCAAGCTCCTGGCTCTAATGCCGTAGAGCTAGCTGATAATATTAAAACCGAGATGGTAGATATCAGTCAGGATTTTCCGGAGGGCATGAACTACGATGTTTCCCTGGACACCACTTTACCTATTACCGCGGGAATTCGTGATATAGTGGTCACCTTGATCATAGCGCTCATACTAGTCATATTAGTTGTTTTCATTTTTATACAAGATTGGCGTGCCACCTTGATCCCTACACTCGCAATCCCTGTCTCACTGATCGGGGCCTTTATGTTCTTCCCCTTGCTCGGCTTTACCATTAATGTCTTATCACTACTTGGGCTTGTCTTAGCAATCGGTATCGTGGTAGACGATGCCATTGTCGTTGTGGAGGCCGTTCAGGTGAATATCGAAAAAGGTATGTCCACCAAGGCGGCGACCATAGAAGCTATGAAGAAGGTTACAGCACCGGTCATTGCTACAACTTTGGTATTGGTAGCTGTGTTTATTCCGGTTGCTGGAATGGCTGGTATTACCGGAATCCTGTATCAGCAATTTGCCATCACCATTGTGGTCTCGGTATTGGTATCCTCTTTGAATGCCCTTACCCTGAGTCCTGCATTGTGTTCCATTTTATTGAAGAAACCAAAACCGTATGGCGGACCACTGGGTGCATTTTTTAAAGCCTTCAACAAATGGATGGGAAAGACGACTGACTCCTACATGAGCGTTACCCACGTGGTTACTCGCAAAATGAAAAGAGGAGTAATCTTTATTGTTCTGCTGACCGTTGGTGCCGCCATCTTCGGGAAATTGGTGCCTGGTGGTTTTATACCAGAGGAGGATATGGGGTACTTTTATGTCAACATCCAGTTGCCCAATGCTGCTTCCCTTCAGCGTACTGATGAGATCGGAAGCCAGGTGGAGGAAATCTTATTAGGCTTTGAAGAGGTCGAATACGTAACTAACGCTACTGGATATAGCTTGTTATCAGGTGCAATGGCTACCAACAATGCCTTTATGTTTGCTACCCTAAAAGATTGGGGAGATCGGGATTTTACGGCGAAGGAATTGATCAACCAAGTAAATATTGCATTGGCTACAAAAATAAAAGGGGGTCAGGCCTTCGCATTTGGGCCTCCTGCCATTCCAGGCTTGGGTAATGGTTCGGGATTCTCCATTATGTTACAAGACAAAGGAGGAAACACACCAGAATATCTCTCCCAGAACGCCGGTAAATTCATTCAAGCTGCCAACGCCAGAGAGGAGATCGGTAGTGCATTCACAACATTCCAAAGTACGGTACCACAGCGCTTCATGGATATAGACAAGGAAAAGGCCCTGAAGTTGGGTGTCTCTCTGAATGATCTGTATACCAGTATTGGTGCATTCATGGGAGGAGCCTATGTAAATGATTTTACGCGCTTTGGACGCTTGTATAAGACCTATATTCAAGCCGAAAGTGAATATCGGGTCGACGAAAAGCAGATCGAGAATTTCTTTATCAAGAACAAGGAGGGAGAAATGGTACCCCTTTCAACCCTGGCTACGGTAAAACCAGTATCCGGTCCGGATTATACAACCCGATTCAATCTCTTCCGTTCCGTAGAAGTTACAGGAGGTCCCGCTCCAGGATATTCATCGGCCCAAGCCATGGCCGCCTTGACCGAGGTTGCCTCAGAAGTGCTACCTGCCGATATGACTACCTCCTGGAATGCCATGTCGTTCCAAGAAAATAAAGCTTCTGGCTCCCTTGGAGTGATCCTAACTTTCTCATTGGTCTTTGTATTCCTCATTCTCGCAGCCCAATACGAAAGCTGGAGCCTCCCCTTCTCCATTCTGTTGGGAACACCATTTGCTATATTCGGTGCCCTCATGTTCCTGTGGATCGCCAGGCAGTTTAGTGTAAGTTTTGAGAACAACATCTTTGCCCAGGTTTCATTCGTGATGCTAATCGGTATGGCCGCCAAGAATGCCATTCTGATTGTTGAATTTGCCAATGATGAGTTTAAAAAAGGGCTCTCATTGTTCGACGCGGCGATTAATGCCGCCAAATCGAGGTTCCGTCCAATTTTAATGACTGCATTCTCCTTTATTCTCGGGGTTTTTCCCTTAGTGATAGCTTCAGGAACAGGAGCAGAAGCTCGAAAAGTAATGGGTATGGCATTGCTTGGTGGAATGAGTGTGGCTACCTTCTTGGGGGTTTTCTTCTATCCTATGCTTTTCGTTTTGATTGGAAAGCTAGCTGGTTACGAAAAGAAGCGAGATGCTCAAATGTCAACCCAACAAACCTCTGAAGAATGAAAAGATTATTCGCAATAGGACTGACCATTCTTCTGCTGCACAGTTGCAAGGTTGGTAAGAATTATAAGGGAACAGAGTTCAATCAGCCTACTTCTTTCGCCCAGGTAAACCCGGATGACACCGTAGTCTATGACTCTATCCGGACAGACACCATTGTCTTGGATACTGCTGCGATCGAATGGTGGACCATGTATGACGATCCAATCTTGAACGACCTGATCAATGAAGCCTTTTTGAACAACCGGGACGCCATGATCGCTTCAGAAAATGTGCTGCAAGCCCGATTTGCTCTCAACATACAAAATGCCGATCTATTGCCTCAAGTTACCCTCAATGGCGAGGTCACTAGGGGTAACTTTGTCATGAATCAAGTTGGGCAAACCAATAATCTGGTATTTGGATCGGGAAGTGTATACTGGGAAATTGATCTTTGGGGACGAATTCGTCGATTATCTGAAGCCGCACGCGCCGATCTAATGGCTACCGAATATGGTTACCGCGGTGTGATGATCTCCTTGGTTAGTGAAGTCGCGAGCACCTATTTTGCGCTATTACAGGCCAAAAGTCAATATGAGATCGCTCAGCGAAACGCCAGGTCAAGAGATAGTATGGTACAGATTATCAAGGCACGATACGATAAGGGTATTGTACCCATTATCGATGTGGATCAATCAACTATTCAATATACCATCGCAGCTGGAGCTGTTCCACAGTATGAAAGGCAGATTGTTCAATTACAGAACGCCTTGAGTATACTGCTTGGAAGAAATCCGGGACCGGTAGAGACAGGAACACCTTTGGAAGAACAGAATTACAATTTAGATATTCCGGTACAGACTCCCGTCGAACTTCTAGCTAGACGTCCTGATGTCGTAGCAGCAGAATACCAGGTTATCGGTCAGAATGCCCGGGTTGGTTCTGCCAAGGCAAATCGGTTGCCTACCATTAGTCTAAACGCATTTGGTGGTGTTGCTGCAAACGATTTTAAAAGTTTATCCTTTTCAAACCCGCTTTGGAGCCTTGGCGGGCAGATCATGGCACCACTAATCTATTGGGGACGTTTAAAACGTCAGGTCGATATTGAGGATAGTCGGCAAATGCAGGCGCTTTATAAATATCAAAATACGGTATTTGGGGCTATTGCAGAGGTAGAAGATATTTTGGTGGATATACGAACCACCAAGGTGGAGATTGAGATTGCGAATGAAAGAAAGCGCTCGGCGCTTCAGGCCCAATATCTCTCTATGGAACGCTACAATAAGGGAGTTACCAGTTACCTGGAATTTTTGGAACAACAGCGACAGGCCTTTGATGCTGAATTGCTTTTGGAAAATCTCAGAGCATCTTTATTGACGAGCTATGTTCAACTTTATAAAGCAGTTGGTGGTGGATGGCTCACTCCTGAAGAACGAGATGCAGCCCGGCAAACTGAGTGAGATAATACTACTCTGGCCGTAATTATTATTTGACCCAAATCAAGCATCTGAGCCTTGGCCTTCTTGAGCTGAATTTGTATAAAGCTATGATCAAATTCAAGAAAGAATTGAACCTGTCTATTCTGGGGCTTTTGATTGGTTGTAGTCTGTTGCCACTTACCATGCTCCAAGCCCAGGAGAATGTTGTAAAGCAGATGCTTACAGACAGTGTGAGCTTATCCCAAAGAGAAGTTGTCATTCCAATTAAAGAGGAGGAGTTACCAGTAGTTTTGTCAGAGATCAAGGTCCGATCGCTTAAGTGGGCCAATTCCCTTCCGGAACGATCAGAAATCAATGCTAAGCTGGTAAAAAATGACTCGTTCCTTGTTGTGGTAGATTCTCTTTTATTTGTAGTCCGAAGGACAAACACAAAACGAGTAAACGTCCGAGGCTTGATAAACTTGGAACTTTTCTGGAAGGACCAAAGGAACAAGCTCAAAATTGAACGAGATGGGCTTTCCTCAGCAATTAAACGACTGCAGGCAGACAGACAAAAACAAACTAATAGCCAACTTGATCAGATTGAAACTCGCTTTGTCAATGACTCCATTACTATTGACTCTAGGACCGAAAGTCTCGCCTTACAGGTGATTGGACAACAGGACAGTATCAATAGTGAAGTCCAATGGAGAAAAGATTTACTACTTGAGGGTCTTAATAATACTATAACCAGATTGATCGATGTCGAATTGATCGTGGAGGATATAGAGCAAACCCTTTCTGAGCGCGAAAGAAATTTATATAGACATGCTGAAACACCCATGTATCAATTGGATTACAAGGGATTCAGATTAGGAGATTCAGTGTCTTCATTTAGTAAACGATTTGGTGGTGAATGGAAAGCCTTTAAGTCCTATTTAATGAGTAAACAGAACATTCTATTTCTGGCCATTGGTTTCGTTATAATGATTGTTGTGTTATTCTATTGGTTGAGAAATCGACTGAACCAAAAAGACTTGACTAACCTCACTGCATTCCAGTCTAGCTTAGTTTCTATTTTAAACCAGCCATTGAGTGCCGCTTTATTGTTTGGCTTCTTTGTTGTTTCTGGTTTCTTTGCAAATGCACCACCGCTAATGGATGACCTTATGATCCTGATCCTTTTGGTGCCAATACTTCAATTACATGCGCGGTTGATAAAGCCAGATTTGATGCCCTACCTCTGGTTGTTTGCCATTTTGATCTTGATTCGATTTATAGACGGTTTCATGCCGCAGTATACAGTTGGATATCGTTTATTACTATTGCTGTTTTCACTTATACAGTGGATTGCATTACTTCCATGGATAAGAGAAAAGAGAATACTTGAGCTGCAGAATAAACGCTTGAATCGGATTATCTATTTCACTTTTTGGATACATTGGATCGGACTTACCATCGCGATTATTGCCAATTTTCTTGGTTTTGTTGATATGGCCCGAGTATTTACCGAAGCACTGGTGGCAAACTTGATCGGGATTATTATTTTGTATTTCAGTTGTATAGTCCTAATTGGTGGGCTTCATTTTTTGCTTGGTAATACGTGGTTTCAGCGTTTTAATGTGGTACGCATCCATGAAGTATATTTGAAGCGGCTGGTTTCCCGGATAGTGGTGTTCATCGCCCTCATTTGCTGGGTACGTATGTTATTGCGGGTATTTTATGTGCGGCGATCTGTTGAAAATTGGCTTACTTCCTTATTGACAGACCCAATCAATATGGGGTCTATCAGTTTTACCCTAAGCAGTATTTTCTATTTCTTCCTGATCATCTGGCTTTCTGTTCTGATCTCCAAAGCGATCAAAGTGGTTCTCAATGATGACATCCTTGTCCGCATACCGCTGAACAAAGGAGTTCCCAGAATGATCACGGCGATTTCTCAATTTACCATCATTGTGTTTGGGGTATTGTTCGCAACCCGGTATATCGGGATGCCCTTGGATCAACTAACCATTATTTTCAGTGCCTTCAGTGTGGGGATCGGTTTTGGACTACAGAACATTTTCAACAACCTGGTCTCCGGGGTCATCCTATTATTTGAACGACCTATACAGATTGGCGATACCGTAGAAGTTGGTACCCTGATGGGGGTTGTAAAGTCTATGGGTATCCGCTCCAGCAACATTAAGACTTTCGACGGAGCCGAGGTCATAGTGCCCAATGGGCAGCTCATTTCCCAGGAAGTGATCAACTGGACACTTTCTGACCGGCACAGGCGGATAGAAGTGATCTCGGGCGTGGCTTACGGAAGCGATGTTCATCGGGTAAAGAAGTTATTGTTACAAGTGCTTGAGGAGAACCCGGACATCATGAAAGACCCGAAACCCCTTGTATTGTTCAATGCTATGGGCGAAAGTTCCTTGGATTTCCGCATGCTTTTTTGGACGGCCCAGTTTGACGATTGGGTAAGGGTAAAGAGTGAAATTGTCTTTGCCGTGCATGATATCTTGTATGCCAATGATATCGAGATCCCTTTCCCTCAGCGGGATCTGCATATCAAATCTTTCGAGGGAAGATTTCCTGGGAACGATGAATAGGATTAAGTCGTTAGTCGTTAGTCAATGAATTAATTTTTCGAATCACAATGAACGAGTCACGATTAACCATTTTACTTTGGGGCCCCCATTCCCCGTCCGGGGCTAATCTACGTTATTCAAAGATTTACCCCTAGCGCAAAAAGATTTATCTGTTGCAATTCGTGAATAAAGATTTATGAATTCAAGAATACTGACTAGTCTGGTCAGCAGCCAGCTGTGCTTACCTATTTTGGATAGTAAGTAGTTAATTAATCCTAGTTCTTTCTCCTGACTGCTCACCACTTACCTATTTAGTCAGTTGTCAAAACTAAATAACTACTCTTTCTCTTCACTCCTCACCCTTCATGCTTCACCCACAAAAACCACAACTTTAACATTCTGACCAATTCAACTTCTTGGAATATTTCCTAATTTTGGAATAATTCCAAATGTATATTAATACACATACCTATTTCAGCCTGCGATATGGCACAATCAAGCCCAAGGACCTCCTTAAAATGGCCCAGGGAATGGGTATTGACTGTATGGCCCTGACAGACATCAACAACAGTTCGGCCTGCCTGGACTTTGTGCGTCTGGCACCTCGCTATGGTTTGAAGCCGGTCATAGGGGTAGATTTCAGACAGGGAGCCCGACAACAGTTCATACTACTGGCCAAGAATAATCACGGTTTCCTGCAGATCAACAACTACCTCTCTGGGTTTCTGCACCAACAGCAACTCAAGATACCTGAGCAGCCGGTACCACTGGCAGACACCTTGGTGGTTTATCCTTTTGCTACTTACAAGGGAAAAGGTCTCAAGGAGAATGAGTTCCTCGGGGTCAGGGCAAGTGATCTTAACCGACTGAAGTTCTCTCACTGGAAGGAACAGCCAGAAAAATTGCTGGCCTTGCACACCGTATCCTTTAAGGACAAAAAGGGATTCAATACCCACAGGCTGCTGCGGGCCATTGACAAAAACACCCTACTGAGCAAGCTACCAGTAACTGATCAGGGGCATCCCGAAGACCTCATCTGCCCCCCGGACGATCTGATCAAAGCCTATGAGGAATTCCCCTGGCTGTTGGAAAACACACAAAAGTTATTGCACAGCTGTAGTATCGATTTTGACTTTAGCCAGGAAGTTCCTAATAACCAACGCAGCTATACCGGCAATACCGGGCTGGACTACCGGCTGCTCCGCAAGTTATCCTATGCTGGTCTGTCCTACCGCTACAAACGTCCGGGAGGCCGTGTAATGAAACGGATCGAGAAGGAACTGGATATCATACATGAAAAGGGCTTTGTCTCCTACTTCCTGATCAACTGGAAGATCCTGAAATACGCTCGTAGCAAAGGGTATTTCTATGTGGGTCGCGGTAGCGGGGCCAACAGCATCATTGCCTACCTGCTGCGCATCACCGATGTGGACCCAGTAGAACTTGATCTCTATTTTGAACGTTTTATCAACCTGTATCGAAAGAATCCACCCGATTTTGATATCGACTTTTCCTGGAGTGACCGGGACGACATCACCGAATTCATCTTCCGTCGCTTTCCCCACACGGCCTTGCTCACTGTATACAACACCTTTAAGTATAAGGCTTCTGTGCGGGAGCTGGGCAAGGTCTTTGGCCTGCCCAAAAGTGAGATCGACCGGCTTTCAGGAGGTGACATTCGCCCGGATAAACTGGATAAACTATCCCGGCTGGTGCTCATCTACAGTGAAAGCATACAGGGTTTCCCAAACTATCTGGGAATACATGCCGGGGGCATACTGATCTCCGAAAAACCCATCCACTATTACACGGCCACCTTCTTACCCCCAAAGGTTTTCCGACTACCCAATTCGATATGGTGGTTGCAGAAGACATCGGACTGTACAAGTTTGACATTCTCAGTCAGCGGGGTTTGGGAAAGATCAAGGACGCCGTAGAAGTGATTCGCTATAATCATCCCAAAAAGCCCCCTATTGACATCCACGATATCAAGCGCTTTAAACAAGACGAACGGATCAAATACCTGCTGCGCAACGCAAAAGCCATTGGCTGTTTTTATGTGGAGTCGCCGGCCATGCGGATGCTGTTGCGCAAATTGCAGGTAGATGACTACCTGGGGCTGGTGGCCGCTAGTTCGGTTATCCGGCCAGGGGTCTCCCAATCCGGAATGATGCGGGAATACATACTGCGATATCGCTTCCCGGAACGTCGCAAGGATGCCCATCCGGTGCTGCTGGACATTATGCCGGAGACTTATGGGGTCATGGTCTATCAGGAAGACGTGATCAAAGTAGCTCATTATTTTGGAGGGCTTACCCTGGGCGAGGCGGATATGCTTCGCAGAGGAATGTCTGGCAAGTTCCGTTCCCGGAACGAATTCATGAAGGTCAAGGGGCGTTTCTTTGACAACTGCAAGAACAGTGGAAAGTCTGATGAGCTTACCCGGGAGATCTGGAGGCAGATCGAGAGTTTTGCTGGTTATGCCTTTGCCAAGGGACATTCCGCCTCCTATGCCGTAGAGAGCTACCAAAGTCTTTTTCTCAAGGCTTACTACCCATTGGAATACATGGTGGCCACCATCAATAATTTTGGTGGTTTTTATCGTACTGAGTTCTATGTACACGAAGCCCGTATGCACGGAGGGCGCATACACCCTCCCTGTGTCAACATCAGCCGGTCCGAAACCCTGATCCGGGGAAAGGATATCTACCTGGGCTTTATGTTTCTCCATGCTCTGGAAAGACGGGTCATTAAGCGCCTGGTCGAGGATCGGGAGGCAGCAGGGCTTTTTGCCAGCCTGGACGATTTTATCGAACGGGTTCCCATTTCCATGGAGCAGATCAGTATCCTGATCAAGATTGACAGCTTTCGTTTTACGGGTCGAAATAAGAGGGAACTCCTGTGGGAGGCTCATATGAAGATCAACAAGGTTAGTCTGGAGCAATCGGAACAAACGCTCTTCCGAGCACAGAAACGAGACTTCAAGACCCCTAACCTACCCAGCAGCCAATTGGAGGACGCCTTTGACGAGATGGAACTCCTGGGATATCCACTGTGCAGCCCTTTCCAACTACTACTGGAGACCTCAGGGAACTGGATGCGTGCCCGCGATCTGGTCCATTTTATCAAAAAAGAGGTTACTGTAGATGGCTACTTGGTGACTACCAAACGCACCACGACTTCCGGCAAAAAGACCATGTACTTCGGGACCTTCCTGGATGCTGACGGGGACTTTATCGATACAGTCCACTTCCCTCCTGTTGCTGCTCGTTACCGGTTTAGAGGTAAAGGGATTTACCGCATCACTGGAGTAGTGATGGAAGAATTTGGCTGCCTGACTTTAGAGGTCAGTAAGATGGAGCGCCTGGCCATCATAGAAGATCCCCGCTATGCCGAAGGGGTGGTTACCACCCGGATGAGGGGCAAGCGATATAAGAACATGAAGCGTGGGGAGTGAAGCGTGAAACGATTAACGATTAACGATTAACGATTAACGATTAACGATTAACGATTAACGAAATGAAAACATACTATGTCTATCTCTTAAAATGTGCCGACAATAGCTATTACAGCAGCATCACCCGCCATCTGTCCAAGCGTATGCAAGAGCACAAAGCAGGAAAACGCAACAATACTCGCAACCGCCGGCCTGTACAGTTGGCTCAATGCCTGGAGTTCAACAGCTTGTCTCAGGCTGTGAGTAGCGAGCTATCACTTAAAAATCAATTTGTAAGCTCATCCCGTCAGTTCGAGTGATTTTACCGCAGGTAAAATTGTATCGAGAACTTAAACATCATGAAAAGATCATATGTATACATACTGAAATGTTCAGACCAAACCTTCTACACTGGTGTTACAAGTAATCTCGAAAAACGATTGCTTTCTCATACCAATGGCAGCTATCCTGAATCTTATACCCATACCAGAAGGCCGGTAGAGTTGGTCTTTTATGCCGAGTTTACTGATATCAATTTAGCTATCGAAAAGGAGAAGCAAATAAAAAAATGGTCTCGGTCAAAGAAAGAAGCATTAATTGAAGAGGATTTTAATAAACTTAGGGTTTTAGCTAAAAAAGCTTCTCGATACGTCCGTCTTCGACGAACACTCGAAGTGACGTAGATCAAGTCACGAATCACGATTAACGATTAACACATATGTCTTCCCGCCACATTCTTCATATGGACCTGGATACCTTCTTTGTATCCTGCGAGCGGTTGCTGGACAGCCAACTGATTGGCAAACCAGTACTGATAGGTGGCACCTCAGACAGAGGTGTAGTGGCTTCCTGTAGTTACGAGGCCAGGAAATTTGGGATCCATTCTGCCATGCCCATGCGACTGGCCAAGCAATTGTGCCCGGAAGCCATTGTTCTAAGAGGAAACTCAGGGGTTTACAGCAAGTTCTCCGATACCGTCACCCAGGTCATCAAGGAAAATGTACCGCTCTATGAAAAAACCTCCGTAGACGAATTCTACATAGATCTCACCGGAATGGATCAGTTCTTTGGCTGTAACAAACTGGCCTCCGAACTGCGTCAACGGATCATGCGAGAGACCGGACTGCCTATTTCGTTTGGGCTTTCCATCAATAAAACAGTCTCCAAGATCGCTACCGGTGAGGCCAAGCCCAACAACCAGCTCTATATTGACCAGGGTACAGAAAAGCCTTTCCTCTCTCCCCTTTCGGTAGGAAAGATCCCTATGGTGGGCAAGGTCACCTACCGTCAACTCTGCGACCTGGGAATCAAGCGCATACGTACTGTACAGGAAATGCCCCTGGAGATGATGAGCAAGGTCTTTGGAAAGCACGGGGAAATGATCTGGAAAAAGGCCAATGGAATAGATAACTCCCCTGTGGTGCAGTATACCGAAAGAAAGTCTATTTCTACCGAACGCACCTTCGACAGGGATACCACAGACACCCGCAAGCTGGAAAGCATAATAGTTGCCATGGCCGAAAACCTGGCTTACCAATTGCGGCGGGGAAACAAACTAACGGCCTGTATCACCTTTAAGATCCGCTATTCTGATTTTCAGACCTATACCCAGCAAAGAAGGATCCCCTACACCTCCGCAGATCACCAGATTATCCCGGTGGTGATGGAGCTTTACCGCCGGCTCTACCAAAGGCGGATGCTGGTCAGACTGGTCGGAGTCAGATTCAGTCACCTAGTAGGAGGAGGTTACCAGATCGACCTCTTTGACGATAATGAAAAGATCATTAACCTCTACCAGGCCATGGACAAGATGAGGGAACGTTATGGTGACCGATCCGTGATCAAAGCTGCCGGAATGGGAGCCAAGAGCATCAGCCGTTGGAACCCCTTTAATGGAGGCCCTCCACCCTTGCTTGCCAACCGCCGTCAATAGCCCGAAAAAATTAACCCTGGCAGGACTCCAGAACCAAATTGCACTTATATTTGTTTCCCATGGATAAGGTGGAAAGCATTAGCGTGTTCGACATGCTGAAAATTGGAGTGGGCCCCTCCAGTTCGCATACACTGGGGCCTTGGCGAGCAGCCCTTCGCTGGTTGGATTACCTGGATTTGAAAGGTATTACCAGCCAGGTTCAGGAAATTAAAGTTGACCTTTATGGCTCATTATCCCTTACAGGTAAAGGCCATGCAACAGATATAGCCGTCATTCTTGGACTATGCGGTTTCGATCCCGTCACTTATCCCATATCAGAAATCGATCCCTGCATAGACGATATTCAAAACGAAAAGTACCTTCAACTGGCGGGTCGGTTTTCTATTCCCTTTGACCCAGAGAAACAAATACAATTCCATAGGCGTTTTTTGAAGTACCATCCCAATGGCATGAAATTCACGGCTATTCTAAATAATGGAGAATCTAAAAGCCGGACTTATTATTCCATTGGTGGCGGATTTGTAGTTCGTGAAGCACGAACAAGGACAAAAAGAGTTCAGGAACGATTTTCCCATTTCCCTTACCCGATCCAGACGGCCGATGAGCTTTTGGACTACTGTAAGCAGACCGGGAAGACCGTTTCCGAAATTGTTATGCTCAACGAATTGTCCATTAGGAACGAAAAGCGGATAGACGAAAAGTTAAAAGCAATTTGGGATGTCATGCTGGACTCCATGTATACAGGCTGTCACACGGAAGGTACACTTCCCGGAGGGCTAAATGTGCAGCGTCGGGCCTTCGAAACACACAGAAAACTTATTAGCAATTCCACTTATTCCACTTCTGACGAATGGATTGAGACCATCAGGGATACCGAGGTCAAATTCCGGCAGATCCTTAAATGGGTGAGTTGTTTTGCCCTGGCGGTCAACGAAGTAAATGCTTCCCTTGGACGAGTAGTCACTGCTCCTACCAACGGTAGTGCCGGGGTTATTCCGGCAGTGATGATGTACTACATGGTGATCGAGAATCACGATGCCAATTTTGAGGATGTCAAACGTTTTATGCTGGTTGCAGGTGAAATTGGCAGCCTCTTTAAAAAAGGAGCCACCATTTCCGCAGCGATGGGAGGATGCCAGGCCGAGATCGGAGTCTCATCGGCTATGGCCGCAGCGGGTCTGACTGAACTAATGGGTGGCACACCTGAACAGGTCCTTATGGCAGCCGAAATAGCGATGGAACATCATCTGGGACTGACCTGCGATCCTATCGCCGGCTTGGTTCAGATACCCTGTATAGAGCGCAACGCCATGGGAGCAGTAAAGGCAATTAATGCCTGCGAAATGGCCCTCGATAGAGACATGGGTACTGCCAAGGTCCCACTGGACAAAGTTATTGCTACCATGTGGGAAACAGCCCAGGATATGCACAAGAACTACAAAGAGACCAGCGAGGGTGGACTTGCGGTAAAGGTCAGTTTAAGCGATTGCTAGGTACTACATACTACAACTCTCCCGCCTGCGAGAATCGATCAGATGGAGGATCTTCCAACCATCATCAGTCTTTCCAAGAGTAAAGGCGTTGGCACCACAATGACTCATTTCACCATTTAGCCAAAATTGATAAGGGGTCCAGACATGCGCCAGGTTACCATCGATCTTCACCTCATACCCAAAAAGCCGTTCATCCCACTTTTGCTCAGCAGGACGATTAGCAATAGCAGTGAGCAATCGGTCGGCCGTTCCGTTGGAGATACGATTGTTCCCGTCTTTATCTGTAAATACTGTTTGAGTAGGTAAATGATCGACCATAACAGACTTCATCTTAAGGGTGTCCCCCGCATGGAACCCTTCGAAAAAGGTATCGATAATGCCTTTAGCATCGGCCTCGGTAAAATCCTGTTGGGCCTGAAGACTGCAGACGATCATTAAAAGAACAACGGTTAGGTATGACTTCATTTACGTTTTCAATTTGAATGGACTTAAAAGTAGTATTTTTATCGGGTAATTCAATTCAGTATGTCCATAGCCAAGAAAGATTATAAGCGAATCACCACCAAGACCCTGGTGGATATGAAACAACAGGGTGAGAAGATCAGTATGCTCACCGCTTACGATTTTACCATGGCCCGAATACTAGATGCCTCGGGCATCGATGTTATTCTGGTTGGGGATTCCGCCTCCAATGTTATGGCTGGACACGAAACCACCCTCCCTATCACATTGGATCAGATGATCTATCATGCTTCCTCTGTGATCAGGGCTATAGAACGATCACTTGTGGTGGTTGATCTGCCCTTCGGCACCTACCAGAGTGATCCCAAGGAAGCACTTCGTTCGGCTATACGCATCATGAAAGAAAGCGGGGCTCATGCGGTTAAGATGGAAGGTGGCAAGGAGATCAAAGAATCTATTAAAAGGACACTCAATGCTGGAATACCAGTGATGGGACATTTGGGTCTGACTCCCCAATCCATTTACAAGTTTGGCACCTACACGGTAAGGGCTAAAGAAGATGCCGAGGCTCAAAAACTGAGAGAAGACGCCATGCTGCTGGAAAAAGCGGGTTGTTTTGCCATCGTTCTGGAGAAAGTACCTGCTAAACTTGCTGAGGAAATAGCTAGTAGCCTTACTATACCGATCATTGGTATTGGAGCCGGTGGTGGGGTGGATGGGCAGGTCCTTGTAATGCATGATATGTTGGGTATGACACACGAATTCAACCCCGATTCCTCAGAAGATATTTGGACCTCTATAATGGCATGACAGAGGCGTTCAAAAATTATATAGCCGACGTGAAATCCGGAGATTTTCCCAGCGATAAAGAACAGTATTGATGCACTCCAACCGGTCCAACCTGCAGGTCCTTTACGAAGACAATCACCTGCTGATCATTAATAAACGAGCCGGGGACATAGTTCAAGGGGATAAAACGGGAGATAAGCCGCTTGTCGAAGTCTGCAAAGAGTATATCGCCAAGAAATACGATAAACCAGGGTCGGTTTTCTTGGGAGTCGTCCATCGATTGGACCGTCCTACCACAGGCGTTGTAATCTTTGCCAGGACTTCCAAGGCTTTGTCCAGGCTGAATAAACTGTTTCAGGAAAGAAAGACAGAAAAGACCTATTGGGCCGTTGTCTCGGGCGCACCACCCCAACAAAGTGATCGTCTGACACATTACCTGGTTAGAAATCAGAAACAAAATAAGAGTTATGCCTACACAGAAGAACGCCCAAATAGTAAAAAGGCTGTTCTTCACTACACGGTTCTCAAAAAACTAGATCGGTATCTCCTGCTGGAGATCAACTTGGAGACCGGGCGTCACCATCAGATCAGATCCCAACTTTCTGCTATTGGCTGTCCCATCAAAGGGGACCTCAAGTATGGAGCCAAACGCTCCAATCCCGATGGCAGTATTCACCTGCACGCCAGGGAGATCTCACTAATCCATCCGGTCAAGAAAGAGCAATTGATCTGTACTGCTCCCCCTCCTCCTGACAACACTTGGCAAGCTTGCCAATAAAAATAAGAGCAACTGGGCCAATTTTGACTAACTTGAAGTACTAATTGGCCAATAATGCCTCCATTTCGATTGTTTCCTATACTAATCGAGGGCTTGGACCAGTTCAAGAACTCTGTCAAGAACTTTGTCAAGTCCAGCTTCCTCAGCTTAGTTGTATTGGGTATTATTCTGCTCTTGCTCCTGAATATGGACCAGGCTCTTACCCTGTTCATCGATATGATCGAAGTTCAAACCGCTAGTACTACCCTCAGCTTGATGTTGAGCATCCTCTTTATCAATCTTTTCGCCCTCGCACTCTCTCATTATCCTATATACACTTACTATGCTGCAAACCTGAACGACTCTGCCCGACACATCAGCTGGAGGGCCGCTTATCCTTTTGGTGATGGCACTTTCAAATGGTATCGGGTATATATCTTCCGTTTGGACAAAAGCCATTATACCATCGATCGAATGGCCAATACGCTTAGATACAGTCTGGGTATGGCCATTCACATTCTATGGTTTCATTATATCCTCAAAAGCTTTGATCCTATTCTAGCCTACACCAGTCTGCCTTTAGGATGGATCAAACCCCTGATGTACTTCGGCCTGATCCTGCCTATCCTTGCCTATTATATTTTAAAGCGTAAGCTGATCCATCTGGAACAGGAGGTTGCATTAAGCCGGACGGAGACCGACCGCGCTATAAACAACAAGCGTAAAAGCCATTATCTATTAAGATTGGGCAAAATATATGTGGGGATCATCGGACTTTGCTTGATCGCTTTACTGGTTACGGTCTTGTGGGTTAAGTTCAGTCTTCTTGGCCTGATCCTCCTTTATGCAACCAGTTTTGTCCTGATCTGGAATTATGTCTTTTTTCGCTTGCTCCGAACACAGTTCGATCGGTTTACTTATCTGTCCAATGTTCTGAAATGGTTCTTCCCGTCAAAATCATTCCTGAATTGGTGCTTTTCATTGAGCCGTTCAGAGAAATATCTTTCCCTTTTCCATCTTGGTTTCTTTGTTTCCTTTGCCATAATAGCTTCGAGTACCGTCGGTAGTCTCAATGGTGCCTTTCTGCTTAATGGGATCCCGGTTCTTATGGCCTTCTTATATTTTTATTACTTCCTGATCGCCAATCTTTGGAAGTACTATTTTGTGGCCCAGAAAGAAGGATTACAAAGATCGAGGCTCTACAAAATTCTCTTTGGTACAACCACACTGTTCTTTATTCTCTTTCTAATTACCTGGTTTTGGTCGGGAGAGGTAAGAACACACGAACTGGATCAGGTCTCCAGCTCCCGGTCCCCAATCAGAGAAGAGGTGTTCACCCAATCATTACTCCAGCACCATGAACACCGGTTCTTTATTGCCTCTCATGGCGGAGGTTTGAAAGCCAATGCCTGGACCTTGCTGGTTTTGCAAGAACTTCAAAAAAGAACAGATGGGAAATTATTGAATCAGACAGTCGGGCTATCGGGTGCTTCGGGAGGTTCTTTGGGATTGGCGCTCTACACCGTGCTATACGGAGAGAATGGAACCGATTTTGAGGATATCGATAAGAAGATTGATGCTGTGATCAGCGATAACTACACCTCCCTGGACATAAGTCTGACCTTCGGTCTGGACACTTATCGGAAGCTTTGGCCATTGAATAAGTTCAGGGGAAAGGACAGGCCTTACTTCAAAATGCGGCGCTATCAGAACGATATCCTCGATCGACCACTTCCCCATTTGGATTCCACGGCATTCAGGGATATATGGAAAATGGCCTATGAAAAGGATGTTCATTATCCTTCCCTGATTATGAACACAGCTGCAACAAATGGCAAGCGCGGTATCAGCTGGTCGGTAAAGGCCAATGATTTCCAGACCATATTTCCTTTTTCGCAAAACCTGGGGGATCTGGAGGATCAAAAGACATTGACCTATTATCAAGCCGTATCAACTACCAATCGATTTCCTTTTCTAAGCCCAGCGGCCAAGATCAAAGGATACGGACATTTTATAGATGCTGGAGCTATTGACAACAGCGGTCTTTTAAGTAATTTAGATTTATACAACTACTTTCATAACAACTACTTAAATATATTCACTAAAGGTGTTACTTTCATTGAAATAATCAACGCTAAATCACTCTATGCCGATAAGATAATTCAGGATTTCACCGTCATTCAAAAGATCGGAAGAGTAGAAAAAGACGAGGTGGAGACGGATAACATCATAGCGGATCTGAAAACTGGTCTCAACCTGGATAAGGTACCAGGTTACCTGGCCGACTACTTGTATAACCTACAGGTGAAAGACAGTTCCTTGAACTACATAAAAATATTTCTTCCTCATAAGATCAACTTTAAGGACATTGAGTCCGCATTGGACGGGGAAATAAGCATCAGTAAAGACCAACACAGAATCCTGGACAGCATGATAAAGGAATCAAACGATCGAATCTATGACAAGACGGAAGATCCGAACAAGGGTCTTGCAGAACCCTGGAAGTACTATGAGCCCACACTTTCCAGGCATTTAAACCCTGGGAGTATCGATTTTATGAAGGCCATGTTGGAGCATGATGAGGTAAAGGCTCAATTCGAGGAGATAAAGGTCCTTATCCCTATGGTCACCGATTCGATCACAGCTTCAGGGAAAAATTAATACGACTCCCAGGTCTTTTCTGGGCCAATTGACTTACTGCCCTGTCCGTCAATTGTAATATTCTGGCATATCCTCCAGTCGTTTGGCAATCACGCATTAAGACGACCAAACGACCGGATGGCGTTAATTGCACAGTCCCGGCCTGAACAGGGGCTGTGAGAATCCCGGAAGCTTCTTTACTCAATAATTCTTCCATCTGGTAACTCATACGATTACTGCTGTTGGAAACAGTCCAGGTCATTGTCTCCAAATCGGGTAGTTTATGGGCGAATGCTTCGTATTCAGGACCAGGATAAACGGCTATTGAAGAGGTGTTATAGTCTGTGTCTATTACTTCTTTATTTTGATCCACTTTGGAGATTTTTTCATCATTTGCCTCTAGCATATCACCTTTTTTAAGCCTCGACTTTCCAGTATATCCTGACAGACTGGTTCCACTCCCCAGGACCTTATCAGACTTAACTCCACCCCTAACTGCCAAATAACCAAACATACCTGTAGTTCCTGTCCGGAATTGAATCTGATTACCTTTATACAGTGGTATGGGTTTAGAGCTGTCAACTTCTTTACCGTCGATGATACAGCGGAAATTCCCGCCTCGCAGTGCCACAGTGCACGGTTCATGAACAAGCAGTTGAGGCCCGGAGTACATCATTTCAATCACAATCGCATCGTCCTCGTTACCTAATAGACGATTGGCATTGATTGCAGAAATCTGATCCATGGCTCCCCCTACGGGCACACCAAATTGTCGTGTTCTTAATCGACCAAGATCCTGCAAACAAGTACCAATACCAGATGTAATCAGCTCAATCATGGATCTCGGTTTTTCCAACTTGATAGTCCGACCGGATAATCAACTCACTAATTTCTTCATGCTCTTCTAAACTGATAGTCTGAAAGGAGACCTGATCGCCGGGTGCCAGCAAGGAGGAAGTATCCAAACCGGGATCAAACAAGGGTACAGGGCAGTGACCGATCAGGTTCCAGCCCCCAGGAGAGTCTTGGGGATAAATACCTGTTTGCTGCCCCCCTATTCCAACCGAACCTTTTGCTACCAGTGGTCTTGGGCTGTCCTTTCTAGGAAAGTGCAATTGACTATCCAAGCCACCCAAATAGGGAAAACCGGGTAAGAACCCTATAAAATATACCAAGTAGGTTGGTTTTGTGTGTAATCTGATCAACTGTTCTGGAGTTAGGGACAAGCTCTCACACATTGAGGACATATCGGGAGCCATGGAGTCCGCATAACAAACCGGTAATGTATAATGCCATTTCCGTCTGGGGTTCTCCTTGGTAGATAAAGGATCTGACACCTTCAGATTCTGGATGATTGTTTCTACCTCCACATGGGAATTAAGATAAATTGCAATTGAAGCATATGAGGGCACTACATTGAGAATGTCTTTTTGAAAATGCAATTCCAGAAATCTGGTCCATTGCATGACCCTGCGGTGGAGTTGCGGATCAATATGTGGTGGGAATTCCAAGAGAACTGCCTTATCGCCAAACTGTTTGATCTCGGGCCTCATGCATTCAAAACTATTCCGTGGGTACTCATCTGATTACGGATATAATTCAAAATTTCCACCGCATTTGGATGATCGCTATGCAAACAAAAGGTCGAGGCCTTAACAGGGATCAAATGACCTTGGACCGTCATCACCTTAGCTTGCGTGACCATAAGCTGCAATTGTTTCCAGGCCAGTTCAGGCTCATGGATAACAGCATCACTTTCTTGCCTGGAACGAAGGGATCCATCTTCCTCATAACGACGGTCTATAAAAGCCTCAAATGCCAATGGGAATAGATGCTCTGCCTTGCGATGGAATACCGAATTGTAAGGCAAATACAGAATTGGCCTCAGGCCCGTCATCTCCAGGGCCTTGATAACCGCATCTGAGGTAGCCGCGTCCTTGGCCGCATAGTTATAAAGGGCACCATGAAGCTTTATATGGTGAAGTTGAGCACCCAATTCTTCGCAAACCGCAGAGAAAGTGAGAATTTGTTCAAAGATCGACTCGGTCAGTTCCTGGCGACTCATTTGTAATATCACACGGCCAAAGTTATCACGATCAGGGAAAGAAGGATGTGCCCCGGCCGCGACATTGTGATCCAAGGCCAACTGAATGGTCGATCTCATACTGGTCATATCTCCAGCATGACCGCCACAGGCAATATTGCAGGACGATATCATGGGCATGATGGCATGGTCCGGCCCAATGCCCTCTCCCAAGTCCGCATTGATGTCGATGATATGGTCGCCCTGTTCTATCACCCCAATAAGTTAAGTTCAAAAACCCGTTCCAGGCTTCTGATGGATAAGATCAGCGTTGCAAGTATAATCAGGACTCCCAGTAGATTCACCACCGGCTTGTTCACATAACTATCAAGTATCTTTCGCTGATTGACGGCCCAAAGTAGGAAGATCGCGATAATTGGCAACAACAGGCCATTAGCGACCTGGGCAAAGCGGATGATCTCGATCGGACTCCATCCGATGGATGAAAAGATCACACCCATCAGCAATACCAACATCCAGATCAGCCGAAATGTATTCGATTTAAGGCCACCCTGCCACCCAAAACATCCTTTGGCTACGTAGGCGGCCGCCAAAGGAGCAGTTATGGCCGAAGTGATTCCTGCAGCAAATAACCCCAGGGAAACCACCCATTTGGCCAATTCTCCATAAAGGGGTTTTAATCCCGCTGCCAGACCGGCGGCACTACTGATTCCAGATTGCTGTATCCCTGCGCCGCAAATAATAATGGCCAGGGAAACCAAACCACCCAATGTGATCGATACATAGGTATCTCGCCTTGCAGCCTTCAGATCTCGCTCATCCCGCCACTTCTCCTTGACCAACGAAGCATGTAAGAATAAATTATAGGGTACGACGGTAGTACCCACTAAGGCAATCACCGTTAACAGGCCTTCTTTAGGAACGGAGGGCACGAACAATCCTTTGAGCACCTCTATCCAAGCTGGCTCAGTAAGAAATGCTGCAAGCAAGAAAGACAGGCTCATAAAGATGACCAGGACCACAAGCGATCGCTCGATCAGTTTGTAACGTCCCACAAAAAGAAAGACAAAGGCCAAAAGACCAATAGTTATACTCAGGGTGTTTAAGCGGATACTTCCAATGTCCACCTGGCTGTTGGGAATGAGGGTCTGTAGCCCAAGAGCTCCACCGCTAATATTGCCTGCTTCGTATGCCGCGTTTCCCACTAATATGGCAGACACGACCAAGGCAAGGGCAATGAACTTAAAGGCCGGGGAGTTGATCTCATCTCTGAGTACCTGGGCTAGGCCCTTACCTGTGACCAGGCCAAGACGAGCGGCCATCTCCTGCAGAACAATGGTAGCTATAACTGAAAGGACCATGGCCCAAAGCATGGTAAATCCGAACTCCACACCCGCAAGGGTACAGACTGTAACCGTACCAGGACCAATAAAAGCGGCGGCCACCAAAGTGCCCGGACCAATTTGAGAGAAAAATCGTTTCAAGTGATGGTATTGGAAAAGAAAGATAAAAAGAAAAAGGGACACCCTTTCGGGCATCCCTCTCTCGGTACTAACACTTAAAATTACTGTTTTACCTCTTCCAGCTCTACTTCTTCTCCTTGTTTGTCGACCAGCAGAACTTCATCAAAGCCCATGTCCTTAAACTGGGCAAATTGAGTAGTGGCGTCTCCTACCACCAGGTAAGCCATCTTGGACTCGTCTAAATATTTATTCGCTAAAGTCTTGTGCTGTTCCAGGGTCATATTCCGGACAGTTGCTTCTTCCTGGGAGATATAATCAGGAGCTAGACCATAAGTGCTCATCTCTTGTAACATACCCAAGAGGGAGAACTGAGTCTCGAAACGACGGGCATTGGACTTGATCAGGGCATTCTTGGTGAACTCCAGATCTTCTTCACTGATACCATCCTTGTACTTGCGGATCTCGTCTCGGAAAATTTGTACTGATTCTCCGGTTGTATTTGTTCTTACACTGGACGAAGCTGTAAATGTTCCTGGGATCTTGGTACCTCCAAAATAGGTTCGAGCTCCATAGGTATATCCCTTTTCTTCCCGAAGGATCATGTTCACACTTCCGCTGAAAGATCCTCCTAGCTTGTAGTTCATAACCTCTGCCGGGTAGAAATCCGGGTTGGTTCTGGACAGAGCGATATAACCGATGTTGATCACGGACTGCTTCGCATTCGGAATGTCTACAAAGTAAACAGAAGAACGATCTCTAGGATCTGGAATAGGGTATTCAGGGATGGTTACCTCCTTGGCAGCCCAAGCTTTTTCCAGTCCCGCGACAGCAGCCAAAGCACCTGCCTGATCGATCTTACCTACTATGTGCATATTGGACACAGAAGGAGAGAAATTCTTCTCGTAATAGGCCTTTAGATCATCCATGGTGATGGCCTCAACAGATTCTACCGTACCGGAAGTCGGATAACTAAAGATGTGATCCTCGCCATATAGTAGCTTATTGTATACTCTACCGGCAACAGCATTTGGATTCGCATCAGAACGTTTGATCTGATTGACCGTCGCCAGTTTGATACGAGCAAACTCCTCTTCGTCCCAGCGTGGCTCCATAAGAACCTCCTGAACCAGGTCCAAAGTCTTCTGTAGGTTACGCACCAAAGTGTTCCCTTGAATAACGATGGATTCTCTGGTGGTGTACATATTGATACTTGCACCGAGCAATTCGATCTCTTCCTCCAACTCTTCTGGGGTCTTATTCGCGGTACCTTCCATCATGATATCGGTCATCAGGTTGGCTACCCCGTTCTTTTCCATATCATCCAGCAGGTGTCCACCTTCCATGACGATACTGAAGTTGACCACTGGGATCTCGTCTTGCTGAATACCGTATACCTTCATACCGTTAGCCAGTTCTTTACTCCAGCTCTGAGGGATGTTCAGTTTTGGTGAAGGTCCCTGAGCCGGCTGTGTAGAACGATCGATATTAGAAGGAGTCTTGGCGATCTCTTCCTGAGAATCTACCACTTCTTTAGCCACATTCTCGACGATGGCCTCCTCTACAACCGGAGCCACTTCAGAATTTGAAGCGATCAGTTCCGTCTGTCCCTTAGGAACAAAGCTGGTCATCACATAAGGCTTATCCTTGATGTATTTTTCGTAAACCCGCATCACGTCTTCCTTGGTCACCTTCTTGATGTTCTCGATATCCTGCTCGATAAATCCAGGATCTCCAGCAAATACATTGTATTGCGCCAATTGGAAGGACTTGCCTAGTACACTGCTGATACCGTTGTAGAACTGAGTCTCCAATCCGGCTTTGATTCGCTCGATATCTCTATCGGTAACCCCTGTCTCTTCAAAAAGGGCAAATGCCTCATTGATACCGGCCTCTACGTCGTTTAGATTAACTCCGTTGTTGGCAGTGATTATTACGTGGAACTCCCCGGCGATCTCCTGGGAGTTGTTGTAAGCCACAGTACGGGAGGTTAATTCCTTGTCTTTGACCAGCACCTTGTACATGGGGGCTTTCTTCCCGCTAGACAGGATCTCAGCAAGGAAATCCAGGGCGTAAGCATCGTCAGTATATTGCTGAAGAGTTGGCCAAACCATGTTAAGCTGAGCAGTAGTGGCAAAGTTGTCCTCGTGATATAGGCGCTTGGTCTCGTCTATGGTTACAGGCATAGGCTCTAGCTTGGCCACTTCCTGACGACGTTTGATCTCGCCGAAATACTTTTCGATCAGAGCCTTGGCATCTTCGGTCTCGAAATCTCCTGCCAATACCAATGTGGCATTATTAGGACCATAGAATTTATCGTAGAACTCTTTTACGTCCTCTACTGTCGCATTCTGAAGGTCAACCAGTTCTCCGATCACCTGCCAATTGTAGGGGTGCCCTTCCGGATAGATGTTCTTGTCCAGCACCCAGTTGGTATGTCCGTAAGGATTGTTATCTACCCGTTGGCGCTTTTCATTCTGAACAACTTCTTGTTGGTTGTAAAAAGCAGATTCGGTAACTGTATTGATCAGGTACCCCATTCTATCACTTTCCAGCCAAAGGATGGTCTCCAGGGCATTGTTAGGAACTACCTCGTAATAGATGGTTCCATCCTTCCAGGTTCCCCCGTTCAAGGTTCCTCCGGCATCCTGGATTATCTTGAAGAACTGATCCTGCCCGACATTTTCAGATTCCTGGAACAACATGTGTTCGAAGAGGTGAGCAAATCCAGTCCGTCCGGTCTTTTCCCTGTTAGAGCCCACTCCGTACTGGATGGCCAAGGAAACGATAGGATCACTTTTGTCCTTATGAAGGATCACATCCAGACCGTTCTCCAATTCATATTTTTCAAATTCTACCGATAATTTCGCGCTATCGGCTGCCATTTCCTTGTCCTGCTGACAGGCAGTAAGAACAAAAAGACCTAGCAGGGCAAGAATGCCCCAGCGTTTTGTCAAATTTTTGATGATCATTGGTTTTTATTTTAAAGTTTTAAAGATACAATGGTACCCATGCCTTAATCCTTAAAATAACGTTAAATAGAGTGAAGCGATCCAGTATTGAATGTATGTCTTCAAATGATGGTCTGATGAATGTCATATTTTAAAGCTAAAAATTTCTGGAATTTGCAGCTGACAACGATCTAAACCCACCAGTAAAATGGGAGAGCATTCGGTCCAAACTCTGGAAACAGCTTCGCAACGAGCAGCATTCATTCACTACCTGATACAAGATATTCGAGCCCTGGAATACATGCTCCAGAACGACCTGATCGAATCGGGAATCACCCGAATTGGGGCAGAACAAGAATTTTGCCTGGTTACAGCAGACTGGCGGCCTTCGGATAACAACATGGAGGTGCTCAAAGCTATTGACGACGATCACTTCACGACAGAATTGGCCACTTACAACCTGGAGATCAACCTGGATCCGGTAGAATTAAAAGCCGGAGCGATGAAATCTGTACATCATCAGTTAGATGATCTCTTGGACAATGCAGGCCGTGCCGCCCGAAGATATGGTACCAATATTCTGCTCACAGGAATACTGCCGACCATTGGCTCACGTCACCTTGGATATGATTATATCACTCCTAGCCCAAGATATTACGCGCTGAATCAGATCCTAAAGGAGGTTAGGAGCAGTGATTTCCAACTCCATTTAAGAGGTGTTGACGAATTGAGCATCATTCATGACACCGTATTATTTGAAGCCTGTAATACCAGTTTCCAATTGCACTTACAGATCGATCCCAATGATTTTGTTTCAAGTTTTAACTGGTCGCAGGCAATTTCTGGACCGGTCTTGGGAGTCAGTACGAATTCTCCCTTACTTCTGGGAAGAGAACTTTGGTCCGAAACCCGCATCGCTCTGTTCCAGCAGAGTATTGATACGCGAAATACCTCATATGCCCTAAAAGATCAGCGCCCCAGAGTCTCCTTTGGCAAAGAATGGGCAACTGGCACGACCGTTGATATTTTTAAGGACAATATCGCCCAGTATCCGGCCATACTTTCCACCAAACTGGAGGATGATTCATATAAAATGGTTCAAGAAGGAAAGATCCCTAAGCTACGCGCTCTAGGGCTTCATAGTGGTACGATTTACCCGTGGAACCGCGCCTGTTATGGCGTTGGAAACGGCAAACCGCATTTGCGTATAGAGAACAGATATATTCCCGCTGGGCCAACTACGCTTGACGCCATGGCCACCTTCGCCTTCTGGGTAGGTCTGATGCAAGCTCGTCCAACAAAATTCGACAATATACCGGAGGTGATGGATTTCAGGGAAGTGAAGAATAATTTCATCAATTCGGCAAGGGCCGGCCTGGACACCTTCCAATGCTGGGATGGTAAACGCATGAGTACTGAGGACCTGGTCACCAAAGAGTTACTTCCCATTGCCTATCGCGGTCTTACCAATTCTGGTTTGGATAAGGAGACTACAGAGAACTATCTGCGTGTGATCGAACAACGAGCGAAGGGGAAAACGGGCTCTAAATGGCTCACCCGAAATTATCGGAAGCTGAGGAAAGAGAACAAGATCGACCATTCCCTGAGGCTTCTGACCCAACACCTGCATCAATTCGAGCAATCCGGTAAACCTGTCCACGAATGGACAGATATTGCTTGTCCTGCAAAAGCAGACACCCCTCCGCGTTACGTCGGACACATTATGAGTAGCCAATTATTCACTGTCCATGAAGACGACCTAGCCAACCTGGCCATTGAGATCATGCAATGGAAGGATATTCATCATATGCCAGTTACCGATCATCAAGGAAAGTTAACAGGCTTGCTAACGTGGACACATGTTGAGCGATTTGGCCAGCCACCACCGCTAGACAAGGACCTGATAGTGGGTACGATCATGGAAGCCGAAGTAATTACTACTACACCAAGGACCTCCATACAGGAAGCCATAACCCACATGAAAACCAACGAGATAGGCTGTCTTCCGGTGCTTCAGAAAGGAGACCTGGTCGGAATAATAACCATTAAAGATGTCATTGCCTTTGATCATGACCCAAGTGCATAGTAAAGCCCTTAAGCGCAGCGTAACAGTAGATCGCATTTTAGGCCATTACCGGGGTAGTAAGCCGGGTCCAGTATTAGTTTTCTTTGGGGGTATTCACGGCAATGAACCTGCCGGGGTCTTCGCCCTTCATCGGGTTTTTGAATTTCTGAATTCTACCGCTCCCGAATTTGCTGGAGAGATCATCGCAATTACCGGAAACCTCAGTGCCCTCCAATTGGGCGTTCGATACCAGCGGGTGGATCTGAACAGGGAATGGACCCGTTCAAACCTGGAGAAGATCGATCAAAGCGCACCAAATGACTTACTGGAGGATCAGCAGGAACTGATGGAGATCAACCAGATCTTGCAGAAGTTGACCCTCAGTAGAAAAGGGCCATTCTATTTCTTTGATCTTCACACTACCTCTAGTGAGACCATTCCGTTCCTTACGGTTAATGACAGTCTGTTAATCCGAGAATTCACCTACCAGTATCCTGCACCCATCATTTTGGGGATAGAGGAATACCTGGATGGGCCGCTGCTTAGCTATGTGAATGAGCTTGGCTATGTGGCCTTCGGTTTTGAAGGAGGACAGCATGACGAACTGGCTTCCATTGCCAATCGCCAAGCCTTCATTTACCTCTCCATGGTATTTACTGGGGCCATAGACAAAGCGAATATCAACTACAAAAAGTACCATCACACCCTGGCCAAACACAATAGGCGGCTGCGCTCTATCTGCGAGATCATCCATCGCCACCTGGTAACCTGCCGGAACGACTTCGAGATGTTACCCGGGTTTACAAATTTCCAGCCGATCCACAAGGGACAGCACCTGGCCAATTGCCCCAGCGGCCCCATCAATGACCCAAAAGATGGTAAGATATTCATGCCATTATACCAGGGGAAAGGAGACGATGGCTACTTCATTATTAGACCGGTTCCTAAACTATTCATGACCTTGTCTGCCTGGGCAAGGCATATCCGAATGGACCGCTTCCTACCGCTTTTACCTGGGGTGGAATGGGCCAATGGCAATAAAGATGAGTTGGTAGTAGATCTGAAGACTGCCAGGTTTTTGGCCCGTCCCCTGCTTCACCTTATGGGTTATAGAAGTAAATGGATGGATGAGACACATCTTAGAGCCAAGAACAGGGAGGCAGCATCCAGAACAGAAGAATATCTCTCTTCCCCCTGGATGAACTAGCCGTAGCTGGAACCTTAAGGCAAGAATGTCCATAAAATACGCTATCTTCCATAGGCTCAAACACTCCTGAACCAGATACAACCCAGCAATCGTAGGGATCTTGAGCAAATGCTAACCGATCTGAATAACGATATTGAGGCATTCGAGGATTGAACGACATCATCATCAATTGGATGTCAACTTGTCCAAACTCCTGTACTGAATGGCCTCTGCCACATGTCTGGATAGTACCAACTCTTCACCATCCAGATCTGCGATAGTTCGAGCTACCTTTAAGATACGGTCGTAGGCGCGGGCCGAGAGTTTGAGTTTCTCCATGGCCAGTTTTAAAAGCTGTTTGGTCTGTTTGTCAATTGCACAGTACTTCCTGATCTGCCTTACTCCCATTTGGGCGTTGTAGTGTATCTCTGGTAATTTCTCAAACCTCATGGTCTGTATTTCTCTTGCTTTTATTACCCGCTTCCTGATGGCCTCCGATCGTTCTCCATAGCGGTCTTGGCTCAGCTCTTCGAAGTTAACAGGGCTGACTTCCATATGAATGTCGATGCGGTCCAACAGGGGCCCGGAAATGCGGTTCAGGTAACGGCGAGTTTCGGATGCGGAACTGGCCACGGGAGAATCCGGATTGTCAAAATAACCTCCAGGACTGGGGTTCATACTGGCCACCAACATAAAACTGGAAGGATAGGTCACCGTAAAGCGAGCTCTTGCAATGGTGACCTGCCTATCCTCCAGGGGTTGTCTCATCACTTCTAAGACGGAACGCTTAAACTCCGGTAGTTCATCCAGGAAAAGTACCCCATTATGAGCAAGGGAAATCTCACCGGGCTGAGGGAAAGAACCTCCACCTACCAGGGCAACATCCGATATGGTATGATGTGGGCTTCTGAACGGCCGGTCCGTGATCAGGCCATTGTGTTCCATGGTACGACCAGCCACACTATGGATCTTAGTTGTTTCCAGGGCCTCTGGCAAACTCATGGGAGGCAGTATACCTGGCAATCGCTTGGCGAGCATGGTCTTACCTGAACCTGGAGGACCGACCAATACGATATTATGACCGCCTGCAGCGGCAACCTCCATACAGCGTTTGATGGATTCCTGCCCTTTGACCTCGCAGAAATCCGGTAGCTCTGGATTAGTGCTTACTGCAGCTTTAAGCCCTTTATGTTCTGTTACTTTCGGAACCTTACCTATATCGAAGAACGCGATAAGCTGGCTCAGATGGGAAATGCCATAAACATCCAGGCCCTCTACAACTGATGCTTCTTCTGCATTCTGATCAGGTAAAAAGAAGCCTTTAAAGCCTTCGTCCCGGGCATTGATCGCAATGGGTAATACTCCCCGAATGGGCATCAGGCTCCCGTCCAGACCCAGTTCGCCCATGATGATGTATTCTTCCGGATCATACTGAGTATTGATCTGCCCGGTACTGACTAATATTCCAATGGCCAGGGTAAGATCATAGGCCGTTCCTTCTTTTCTAAGATCGGCCGGGGCCATATTGAGGGTGATCTTCTTACCGGGAATTCGATAACCATTATTCTGGAGGGCGGCGGCGATCCTGTAATTGCTCTCTTTGATGGCGCTATCCGGAAGGCCAACCAGGTGATAGCCTACCCCGATATCCGTATTGACTTCAACAGAAATGGTAGAAGCTTCTACACCGATCACAGCACTGCCATAGACTTTGGTGAACATGTATAAGTCTGTAGTGGGAGCTATTAAATCCGTAGCCAAGTTAAAAAGCTAGTAGAAGAGATCTTCGGATAAATGATCAGTAATTATCCCGATTTATGAATACCGCGTGGAATTTAGGAAACCCGAGGTCTACTCGATAATGATATTGGGCACCAACTCATTCTTTAGGGCATAAACCACCAATCCCGCAATATTCTTCGACTGGGTCTTATCCAATAGATTCTTGCGATGAACTTCTACAGTCCGCTTACTAATGAACAGTTTTTGGGCGATCTCCTGGGAGGTATATTGCCGGCAGATCAATTCCAGGATCTGTTTTTCCCGATCCGTTATGAATTCACCATTTGCGGAGGTCTTATCCCCTTTGGGCTTGGTACTACGTTTATTGGACCGAATGGACTCCATGACCAATTTGTCGTAATAAAAGCCGTTAGAATAAACCTGTCTGATGGTATGAATGACCTCTTGAGGTGCCGAGTTCTTTACCAGGTAGGCACAGGCGCCTACGTCGATCATGTTCCGGATAAAAGGTTTGGTGTTGTAGGTGGTCAAGGCGATGATGTTGATATCCGGGTATTCCTTGCGAAGCATTTTGGTGGCCTCTACCCCATTCATTTCGGGCATTTTAATGTCCATCACCACAATATCCGGAAGCTCTTCCGCCTCGGCCAACTGCTCCATCAATGACTGCCCGTTGTCCGCCTCAAAGAGGATATCTACATCCTCATACCGATTCAAAATATGGGATAGGCCAACACGAAACAGTTCTTCATCATCCGCCATGGCCAGTTTGATTCTCAAGATCGATCGATTTTTATAGTTAGTTCAAATCCTTTGCCCAGGTCAGATTTTATATCCAGATCACCTTCCAGTAATTCAACCCGGTTCTGAATTCCGCTCAATCCCAAACCACGGGAAGATCTTTGCTTCTCCTCCCAGTCAAACCCCTTACCATTATCGCGGTAGTTCAAAGATACTATCTTTTCGAAACCCCTTAGATTAAGGTCTATCTGAGTAGCTTCGGCATACTTGAAGGTGTTATTCAGGCATTCCTGCACGATCCGAAACAAATGCAGTTCTTCTTCAGGACTAAGCAGTCCTGATTGATAGTCTAAATCCGTTTCCAATTGAAAACTTGCTCCATGAGTCATTTCCTCAGTCAATTCTTCCAAGGCAGCTTCCAGGCCAAACTTAACCAAGGTGGGCGGCAAGAGATCATGGGCGATCTGGCGCGAACTTTCAAGGACACCAGCAGTTACCTGTGCGATCTTCTCGCCTACATGAACAACCTCATCCTCGGGCATACCACTTTCCCTGAGCAAATTGGCATTTAATGAAACCACATTCAGTTTAGAACTGATGGCATCGTGCAGATCCTGTGCAATCCTCTTTCGTTCTTCCTCCTGGGTGACCAGGGTCGCCTTAAGCAGGTCCCTTTGAGCCTTGATCTCCACTTCGGCCTTATCCAACTGGGCCTGAATGATCTTCTTTCTTGAGAAAAAGAAGAAAAGGACAATTCCAACTGCAAGGAAAATGATAATCCCTAAAGAAAGGACTATCGGCGTAAGGAAAGAGCTCTCGCCCCCGAATATTTGGTCATCCATTCAAATATGATTAGAATCTGCAATCCCAAATAGAGCAGGCTGTTAATCCTGGATAGGAAACTGACCACAGACCTTGGTATACTAACATCCTGAAAAATGTTTCCGGCACTAAAGACTACTGCACTGCCCATTAGATATACTACCAGACCAGCGCTTATCAATGTAAAAGGTAAAGGATCGCTGAGAGTCCGGTATAAATGATTGATCGCTAAAGCCACCAAAGCACAGTGTGTCAACCAAATTCCAAGTGGATTATAGATTTCCAAGTATTCTGGATAATAAATATACTGTACGGTAATTATGAGCAGTATGCCTATTATCACCCAATTGATCCATTTGCTTTTGAGCATTGACCGATAGAAAAAGGATAAGGTGATGAACTCAAAAATCAAATAATACTTGAACAAGAATAAATTGTATTCATCCGGAGAAAAGCGGATAACAAGATCCTGGGCAAGCTGAATGACTCCGATAGCCACCAAATACATCGTAAACCAGCGATATACAACACCATTTTCTTTCCACTTCAATAGAAAGAGCACAGCTAAAACCGGTGAGAGGTATGTGGTGACTAATGAAGCCTTGGTCAGTAATTCATCCATTAATTTAGAGGACTATTAGGATCACAATATGGTGGGCAAGGACGAGTGAAGTCGTAAATACCAGGTCCTGGTCCTTCATCGGACTCTTCTTCAGATGGTAGCATATCCCTGTATACCACGTTTCCATCTCTATCCTTCTCCTGGGTTGTACCGATGAGGATTAGTTTCTGCTCCCCATTGGAAGGATCAATTCCCATATAGGCTCGGGCACAAGGTTCTCCAGTTTGCCCTTTGATCTCGTTGAGCACCCCTTCCAGGTCCTGGATCGGGATAAGAAATGCTTTGGTTTGACCGCTTTGACGAGTTCTGAATTCTGCAGTCCAGGTTTTGGCCGTAGCCAAGCTAATGCGTTTGTTTTGTTCGCTCATAGTTGAAGTTTTAAGGTTTATTCATTTGTTTGGGGATAGGTAGAATTAGTACCAGTTCGCACATAAAAATATAAAACCTCGGACAAATGCCGAGGTTTATTCTTACAAATAGATTTTTAGTGAGGTGTTATCCCTTACTCCTAAAGCGTTCTAAAAGTCCCTGAGTAGAACTGTTCTTACCGCCTAATGTAGGGTCTTCAATGGCAGAAAGTGTGCCCTTGGCTAGTTTCTTTCCCAACTCTACTCCCCACTGGTCGTAGCTAAAAATATTCCAAACGATTCCTTGAACAAAAAGTTTATGCTCATAGCAAGCGATCAGTTCTCCTAAACCTGCGGGAGTTAATTCGTCAATTAAAAGGGTGTTGGTCGGTCTGTTACCGGTGAATTGCTTGAAATTATTCTCCACCTTACTACCCCAGGTCCCCTCCATCAGGGCCTCGGTCTGGGCAAAGCAATTGGCCAATAGCTTATTTTGATGGTCCTGCTTACCGTGCAGAGATTTGGCGAAGGCGATAAAATCCGTTGGGATCAGTTTGGTTCCCTGGTGGATCAACTGAAAGAAGGCGTGTTGTGCATTTGTCCCGGTACTTCCCCAAATTATAGTTCCGGTTTGATAATCGATCGGTTCGCCATTTCGGTCAACTCCTTTACCATTGGATTCCATTATACCCTGTTGCAGATAGGCAACCAGTTTAGACAAGTATTGGGAGTAAGGAACAATCGCCTCCGTCTCGGCACCATAAAAGTTATTGTACCAAACCGAGATCAAGGCTAACATGACAGGGACATTCTGTTTGAACTCAGAAGCTTTGAAATGCTCATCCATGCGATGTGCACCCATCAACAATTCTTTGAAATTCTCAAATCCTACGGCACAGGCAATGGACAAGCCTACCGCACTCCAAAGCGAAAAGCGTCCACCCACCCAATCCCACATCGGAAAGGTATTTTCAGGCAGTATGCCAAAGTCTGCAACAGCCTCCAAATTGGTGGAAACCGCTACAAAATGCTTGGCTATATCTCCTTCGCTCGCCTGACTCAGGAACCACTGCCTAATCGTTCTGGCATTGGTCAGGGTCTCCTGGGTAGTGAAGGTTTTCGAAACGATGATAAAGAGGGTGGTTTCCGGGTCCAGGTCTTTGATTGTTTCCATCACATGGTCCCCATCTACATTGGAAACAAAGCGAACATCCAGGTGATTGCGATAATATCGCAGGGCTTCTACCACCATATCCGGTCCCAGGTCACTTCCACCTATCCCAATATTGACCACATGGCTTATGCTTTTCCCCGTATGCCCTTTCCAATTTCCATCAACGACGGAATCCGTAAAACGCTTGATCTGGCTAAGGGTAGCTTTGACCTCCGGAGGAAGGCTACTCATGTTCCGTAAGGCGGTATGCCAAACAGCCCTGCCCTCGGTCTCGTTAATAGGCTCACCGGCAAACTGCAGATCGATGGCCTGCCGTAATCCTACTTCGTCGGCCAACTGCATCAGCAAGTCGATCACCTCCTGGTCCAGGAGATTCTTGGAATAGTCCAGGTAAATATCCTCCCAGGCGATATGCATATGCTCTGCCCTTCCAGGATCTTCCCGAAACAGGTCCTGTAATTGGAAATTCCGTTCGCGCCGAATGTGCTCAAGCTTTTTCCAAGCCTGAGTCTGTGTTGGGTTGACCGATGGTAGTACCATGGTTAGTTTAGTTTATGCTCTTTATAATAATCGATCAAGCCATCGATAGGCCTTCTAATGACATTACCCAGATCCAACTGATAACGTTTCATACAATCGCGGATAATGTCGACAGAGAAGTGGGCAATCGAACCGATAAAGTGAATTGGAACGCTCTGCGCCTCCTTATAACACATGATACGATATTCGATAAAGCGAACCATTCCCTCCCGAATTAGTGTATAGAAATAACCATTTACTTCCTCTGCCGTAAAGATGAATTCGGCAAAAGAGGCCAGGTAGGTATTCGGATTAGGACGTTGGTAAAGATTCATCTTGATCACATCCGGGTCGAGATCGAAGCGTTTTTCAAATTCGCTTGCGATCTGAATGGGCATGCGCCGATAAAAATAATCCCTGATCAGTCGCTTCCCAAAGTAGTTCCCACTGGCTTCATCCATTAAGCTGAAGCCAAGCGAAGCGATGGGTGTATGAATGTTCTCTCCGTCGTAATAGCAACTATTGGAGCCGGTTCCCAGGATACAGACGATTCCGGGCTCTGTGGTGGCTGCGTAAACAGCGGCAGCCATGTCCTCCATCACATTGACCTCCGCATTTTTAAAGAGATCGGAAAGGACGCCAGCAAGTATCTTCTGAGGTGTTTCTGTACCAGCTCCTGCCCCGTAGAAATCCACCATGGTGGCAGTTTCAAACAAGGCCGGCAACTCAGAATTCTCTTTTATACGAACATATAGTTCCTCCTGGGGAACTACGGCAGGATTCAGTCCCCGGGTACGAGTCTTCAGTACCAGGTTTCCTTCGGAATCCAACAAAATCCAATCGCATTTTGTGGATCCGCCATCGGCGATAATAGTCATAGATTATACGGTTGCGACGTGGGCTGCCAGGTCGATCAATTTGGCAGAGTACCCGTATTCGTTGTCATACCAGGCCACTAATTTAAAGAAATTGTCATTAAGGGCTATACCGGCATTGGCGTCAAAATTACAGGTGTTGGCGTCGCTAACAAAATCTTGAGAAACAACAGCATCTTCTACATAATCGATGACTCCTGCATAGGCTCCTGCAGCCGCTTCTTTAAAGAGTTGTTTGACCTCTTCGTAAGTTGCTGACTTCTCGGTGCGAACTGTAAGGTCCACAACGGAAACATCAGCCGTTGGTACTCTAAAGGCCATCCCGGTCAATTTCCCTACCAGGGCCGGGATCACTTTGGTCACAGCTACAGCTGCACCTGTTGAAGTGGGTATAATATTGTTCAGTGCACTTCGCCCGATGCGATAATTCTTCTTGGAAGGGCTATCTACGGTGTATTGCGTAGAAGTAGCGGCATGTACTGTAGTCATCAGGCCTTCTACTATACCCAGGTTATCATGGATCACCTTGGCCATAGGTGCTAGGCAGTTGGTTGTACATGATGCGTTAGAAACAATGGTATCTTCTGGCTTTACTTCGTGATGGTTAACCCCCATAACGAACATTGGTGCATCCTTGGATGGGGCAGAGATCACTACTTTCTTCGCACCGGCCTCGATATGAGCTCCGGCACCTTCTAAATTGGTGAAGATTCCCGTACAGTCCATCACGATTTCAGCTCCAATGGCATCCCATTTTAGATCGGCAGGATTGCGCTCTGCGGTTACTCGTACTGTCTTTCCATTGACCACCAAATTTCCTCCTACTACCTCGACGGTACCATCAAATTTGCCATGAACAGAGTCATATTTAAGCATGTAGGCCAGGTGATCTACATTGAGTAGGTCATTGATCCCAACAATTTCCACATCCTCGCGTTTCGTGGCAATTCTGAACGCTAGTCTTCCAATTCGGCCAAAGCCGTTAATTCCAATTTTTGTCATGTTATTATGAATTAAACAGATGTAATATCTGCTACTCGTATTAGTTCGATATCTATTTCGTTCTCCCCTTCTATCGCATGTTTAAAGGGAACCGTAACTACTTTGTTGTGAGAGATCCCTATCATTACGTCCTTTTCACCAGCCAAGAGCGCGTCAATCGCACCCACTCCTAACCTGGAAGCCAGAACGCGGTCATAACAGCTTGGAGTTCCTCCACGCTGAATGTGACCAAGTACAGTGACCTTCACCTCGTATTCAGTAAGATGTTCTCGGATATAGTCCGCCAAACCTAGAATGTTCTTCCCGATCTGATCGCCTTCGGCAACCACCACGATACTGGAAGTCTTGCCGGACTTTTTACTTCTTTTCAAGGACTCCAAAAGTCGGTCCTGACCCATATCCTGTTCGGGTATGAGAATTTCTTCAGCTCCGGCACCTACTCCGGCGTTAAGCGCAATATCACCGGCATCACGCCCCATGACCTCCACTAAGAAAAGTCGGTTATGAGAACTGGCCGTATCCCGGATCTTGTCAATGGCTTCGACCACTGTATTGAGCGCTGTATCGTAACCAATGGTGTAATCTGTTCCGTTAATGTCGTTATCTATGGTACCCGGCAGTCCGACGATCGGGAAACCGTGTTCCTTGTACAAAATGTGGGCTCCGGTAAAGGTACCATCACCTCCAATGACCACCATGGCATCTATACCCGCCTTGGTCAACTCCTGATAAGCCTTGAGTCGGCCTTCGGCTGTTCTAAATTCTTTGGAACGGGCAGATTTCAAAAATGTCCCTCCCCGGTTGATGATATTCTTGACGGAACGCGGGCCGAGCTCCTCGAAATCCCCTTCGATCATGCCTTCATAACCACGAAATATTCCGTAGCATTCCAGGCCGTGATAAGCACAGGACCGAACCACAGCTCGTATGGCTGCATTCATTCCGGGGGCGTCGCCTCCGCTGGTCATTACCGCGATTCGCTTGATGTTATTACTCATCTTATGTAAAATTACGCCTTTGCCAAGGAACTAGCAATGAAGGGGTTAAACTATAACGTTTTCGGTTGATAAAATTTAACATTTAAGGGCGTCAAGCCCTATAAATAAAGGGCTGATTAGCCCAAAAGGTTGCTATTCAATCTCAGTTTGAACGCCTCAGGATCTTGTACTCCCAAGGACCAAACTCCAACTGCGACCCGGGCTGGATCGTCAAGGATTCTCCGCTCATGTAATCTGTATAATTTCCATTTAGATCCAAGGTGAAATTAGTCGCTTCCGAGCGCATATTTGCCACATAGATCAGCTCAGCTTCATCTTGTGTTCTACGAAATGCCAGGATGTGGTCACCTTCTGAAGTATCTACCCGTTGGTAGCCAGCTCGCTGCTTTCCGCCATCCAATGCCTTCTCAGTTTGCTTGAGTTTCGCCAATTTGGCCATAAGCGGCCACATTTTACCCTTGGTCTTCGGAATGGAATCCTTCTCGAAGAACTTTAAACGATGATCCAGATCGTATTCCTGGCCGCTGTAGATCAGGGGCATTCCGGGCATACTATAGGCTAATGCCAGAAAAGTCTCGCGGTTATTGCCCATTCTCTCCGATATAGTCCCATTCCATGAATTCTCGTCGTGGTTGGTTAGGAAATTCATCAGTATGTCGTCATCCCCATATTTCACAAAACGATCGTTCATATAGTTATTCCAATCCCAGGCATTCTTATGCTCCTTGGCAATATCGTTCATCAAATGATGACCGTCCCAGCCATATCCCATATCAAAAAGATCGCCTTCCATCAGTTCAGGCTCCCAAGCCTCAGCAAGCATGAATATCGGTTTCTCTGCCCTTAGCCTGCCTATTGCCTCCTTCCAAAACCAAGTGGGTACCGTAGCAGCTACATCACAGCGGAATCCATCTATGCCCTCTTCTTTCAACCAATACATCATAGACTGTATCATAGCCTCGCGCATCTCTGCATTGTCGTAGTTCAGATCCGCCACATCGCTCCATCCCCAGGGAGTTCCATCACCCTGTAATGGATCGGTTATCTCTCCATCAGCATTCTTGGTATAATAGTCAGGATGCTCCGTGATCCAGACATGATCCCAACCGGTGTGGTTAGCCACCCAATCCAGGATCACATACATACCATTCTCATGGGCAGTCGCAACCAATTTCCGGAAATCTTCCAAGGTTCCAAACTCCGGGTTGATGGCCGTGTAGTCTGAAATGGCATAATAACTGCCCAAATACTTTTTGCGCTCTTCCGGGTCCTCGATATCCTCGACCATCAGGTCTCCTGTAGCCTTTCGCCGGATCTCGCTGATGGGATAAACCGGCATCAACCAGATAATATTGACACCTAATTCCTTCAATTGGGGTATATCCCTGGTAAAGGCCTCAAATGTCCCTTCTGCAGAATATTGACGGATATTTGCCTCGTAAATGATGGCACTCTCCATGACCTCAGCACTCATGGGTGCCAAAGCAGTTGCTAATTCTTGGGTTTCCATAGTCGAATGTTCTTTTTCTTTTTTATTGGATTGACAACCGGTCAACAAAAGACAACCGAGCAACAAGACCCAATAGGTGTTAATTTTCTTGTTCATGAATCAATTTTTCTCCAGCAGCACAATATCATAAGGCGAATCGAAGACCACCTTACCATCGGTAACCGTGAGTTGCTGATCGGAATACCGATCTGTCAACTGATCTCCGTTCTGGAATACCGTAGAAACATCCAAGGTCTTGCTTCCTGCCTCCAGATCGAGTCCAACTACTACCTCTTCGCTATACCTATCGGTGGTATAGGTCCGGCTAAACAGATACGGGTTCTCAGAGATAACACGGTGTCGCCCGGCACCCACCGCTGGATGATCATGGCGAAACTGCCCCAATCGCTGCCAATGTTTCATCAACTCTTGGGTTTCGGCATTGTCGGTAATATCTTCCCAGTTCATGAATGAGCGCAGTGTTGCATCGCCTTCGGTTCCTTCGATAATAAGCGATCTGGCAGACTCGTCGCCATAATATACCTGGGCAGCACCCGGAGCCAACTGCAACAAAGTTGCAGTTTGATAGGTTTTTTCCCTGCTCTTGTCAAAGGGAGAGGAATCATCGTGAGAAGTCATATAACTGAGAGTGCCAAAACCAGCCAGACTGCTATTGAGTATACTATCATAGCGACTGAATAGTTGTTCGTAACCTAATTCAGTATCAGTGTTCTTTAGATCGAAGTTGATCAGGGCATCGAACATATCATCAAAATAGTCCACCTGTTTGTCCCCAAAATCGAAATAGCGCCCTGTTCCTATTCCATATCCATAGACCTCTCCTACCAGGTAAAAACCATTATCGTCCATGACCGCCTCAGGATTGTTGGCCTTCCATTGGGCAAATGCAAAATCACATTGATCCCGGAACTCTTGCCAGGTGTATTCTTCCACATGCCTGACCGTATCTACTCTATACCCATCAATCCCGTAATCTGTGATATAATCGGTCAACCATTTCATGATATAGAATCTGGCAGCCCTAGGATAGCCAGTACGGGCAAAGAATTCGTCCAGTTCCTGCATCTCCTGCTCATATCGGCCCTCGGCCTTCCATTTCTCGGCCAATTGTGGCGGGAGCTCAACTTCGGCATCGCTCTCTGTCTTGATGTCCGGCAGATTCTCTACCAGGGTACATGTAATAGCAGTTTCATAAGATTCATAGGTACATTTGGGGGAGGTTCTCACCCATTCCTCTGGCCACACCGGATCTGAATCGGTGACCGGCCCCGTATGATTGATCACAGCATCAAGCAGTATGCGGATACCGTGTTCGTGGGCCGTTTTGACCAGGTCCGCCAAGTCGTCCTCGGTTCCAAAATTGGGGTCCAAGGTGGTCCAATCTGAAGTCCAATAACCGTGAAAAGGATAACTGTAGCCAGTTCCTTCGTCTGTACCGCTGTGAATCTGTTCCACAACAGGTGTCATCCAAATGGCATTGATCCCCAAGTCATCGAAATAGCCTTCTTTGATCTTGGCCGTAACCCCCTTCAGGTCTCCTCCTTCAAAACCCCGGAGAACACCCGAGGTCTGGTTTCGCCCATAATTGACATCATTGGCAGGATCTGCATTGTTGAAACGATCCGTCAATAAAAAATAGACATTGGCAGCATTCCAGTCGAAAGGAATTTCCTGGACAGTATCGGCCAATGCTGTTTCTTGTGTTGGCTCATCCTTCTTTTCGGCACAACCAAAAAGAACTACTGAGCATAAGATTATGAATGATAATAGCTGTTTTTTCATCACTGATGTTTTGGTCGTTGATTTGAAGTGCCTTGGGCCCACCGGTCGTTGCTAAATCGGCAGACCCGGCACTCCTATCGAAATGAAAACAAAAAAAACTCTTCTAGCGGGAAGGCTCTACGGTTAAGGCCTCTCCCTTGTTGATGATGGTCAGACCATCACCTTTATTTACTTGATATGACGCTCCTTGGTGATCTACTCTTACAGTGAGGATCTGCCCACGGAAATTCACTTTGAATGTATAAGCCTCCCATTGGTTTGGGATCTGGGGTTCAAAAGAAAGTGTACCATCCTTCACTCGCATGCCGCCAAAACCTTCTACTATACTCATCCAGGTTCCTGCCATACTGGTAATGTGGCATCCTTCTTCTACCTCTTTGTTATAATCGTCCAGATCTAGTCGAGATGTCCTTAGATAGAATGTATAGGCCTGCTCCATCCTGCCTAATTTGGCAGCCTGTATACTGTGGACACAGGGCGACAAAGAAGATTCGTGAACCGTAAATGGCTCGTAAAAATCAAAATGTACTTTCAAGTCTTCTTCAGAGAAATGATCTTCGAAGAAATAGAACCCCTGAAGAACATCGGCCTGCTTGATATATGGCGACCGCAGTATACGGTCCCAGGACCACTTCTGGTTAATCGGTCTGTTCTCTTTTCCGAGATCCGCTACCGTGATCAATTCCTTGTCCAGGAATCCATCTTGCTGCAAGTAAACCCCATGCTCCTCTGAATGCGGGAAATACATTTTCTCAGAGATCTCTTTCCAATTTTGGAGTTCGTCTTCACTCAATCCCGTCTTGGAAATTATCCGGTTGTAGTCTTCCGGGTGATTAACCTGGACCGAAGCCACCTGTTCCGCCGCATAGGTCATACACCAACGCGCCGTGAAGTTGGTATACCAGTTGTTGTTTACGTTATTTTCGTACTCGTTAGGACCGGTAACTCCTAAGATGACGTACTGCTGCTTGTCTGTGGAAAAAGTGGCACGCTGCGCCCAAAACCGCGCAATACCAATCAGTACTTCCAATCCCTTCTCCGGGATGTAAGAGTGATCGTTGGTATATCGTGTATAATTGTAAATGGCAAAGGCTATGGCCCCATTCCTGTGAATCTCCTCGAAGGTGATCTCCCATTCGTTGTGACATTCCTCCCCATTCATGGTCACCATGGGATAAAGAGCCGCACCATTCGTAAAACCGAGCTTACCGGCATTCTCAATCGCTCTATCCAAATGGTTGTATCGATAGGTCAACAGGTTCCTGGCCACCTCCTGATTCTTGGTTGCCATATAAAAGGGAATACAATAGGCCTCAGTATCCCAATAGGTACTTCCTCCGTATTTCTCTCCTGTAAATCCTTTAGGGCCAATGTTGAGCCTGGCATCCCTTCCCAAATAGGTTTGATTCAGCTGGAAAATGTTGAAGCGAATCCCTTGCTGGGCCTTAACATCCCCTTCGATCACAATATCCGCCATTTCCCACACATCTTTCCATTGTGCGGCCTGGGAGTTCATGATACCCTTCACGCCAGTTTCCATACCTTGATCGATTGCAGCATTGGCTGCCGAGATCAATTGGTCTACCTGGTGATTCGTTGAAACAGTATATCCAGCATACTTCTCAATTCCAGCTACTTGACCTTTTGAGGCCTTCACGGTATAGGACTGTCTGATAGACAAAGGTTGCTCATCCGTCATAGCTTCCATCTGCTGCACCTCACCATCAAGTGTGATTCGGTTACCCATGTAAGTACAGACATGAAACTCGGTCTTGTTCGTCATGGAGTGCACGAAGGCCCTGTTCCCTTGGCTGGAAATTCCGTGGATCTCCCAGAATTTATCGTCCCAGTTAGAATCTTCGTTAGTAATGCCGCCATCCAGGTAGGGAGTAAACACTACCTCAGCGTCTCTGTTGAGTGGAGTGATCTTCAGATCGATCATTCCCAATTCATCCCATTCTAAGGATAGCACACGAGTAGATTGGAAAGCGATCTCCAATCCGTTTGCTAAGGTTGCTGTAAAGGATCGCCGGTACCAACCTTCTTTCATGTTGAGTTCGCGCCGAAAGTCATCGACTTTCTGGCAATGGTGAAGATCCAGGTTCTCCCCATCCAATTTGATGTCGATCCCTATCCAGTTAGGCGCGTTGAGCACCTTGGCGAAGTATTCCGGGTAGCCATTCTTCCACCAGCCTACACGGGTCTTATCCGGATAATAAACCCCGGCAACATAGCTGCCTTGAAAACTAGGCCCGCTGTAACTTTCCTCAAAATTGGCCCGTTGCCCCATGGCTCCGTTCCCAATACTGAACAGACTCTCTGACGACTTGACCATTTCCGGGTCAAATCCTTGTTCGACAATTGACCAGGGGTCTGGTATAATGTATTCCTGATGCATTAGGCTTGTATAAGTTCGTTTAGAAATTCGTTGGATATTTTGGTGAAATCACTGAAGACAAAGGCCGCTTCCCTTAGAACGGTCGGGTCTCCAATTCCGATACTCAGCATTCCCGCATTATTTGCCGCTTGTATGCCTGCTAAAGCATCTTCGAAAACTATGCACCGTTCTGCAGGTACATGCAGTTCTTTAGCCGCCCGAATAAAGACTTCAGGGTCCGGCTTGGCTTTAGACACCTGGGTACCATCCACTATGGTGTCAAATTGATCCATGAGACCGACTTTCCCTAAAATGGTCCTTGCGTTCTTACTGGCAGAACCCAAGGCCAACCGCTGTCCATTTTCACTCAGAAAACGCAGTACGCGAGGGACATCCGCCAGTATCTCTTCCCGGGTCATGCCTTCAACATAGCTGAGATAATCGGCATTCTTGTTAGTGATCAGCCGGTCAAATTCGTCCTGGGCCAATGTCATGTTTCCCATCTCCAGTATCTTTTCCAGGGATCGAATCCTACTGACTCCTTTTAGTTGTTCATTCTCCACCTCAGAAAAGGAAATCCCCAGGCTGTCTGCCAGTTCTTTCCAGGCCAGGTAGTGATACTGTGCCGTATCCACGATCACACCATCCAGATCGAAGATAAAGCCCTTCTTATTACTCATAGCTTTTTTTTGTTTTGGGGGTGACCACCCTCAATGTAAGCACAGCCGCCAATATCATGGCTGCACCTCCGGTGATCAATGCATATACAGGTTCGTTATTAAATAGTTCTTTGACAAGGAAGCCTAAAATTGTGGCGGCCACGATCTGGGGAATTACAATAAAGAAGTTAAACACCCCCATGAAGTAACCCATTTTTGATGCCGGAAGCGAACTGGACAACATGGCATAGGGTATGGACAATATACTCGCCCAGGCAACTCCTACTCCTATCATGGACAGTAGCAGACCCACTTTAGAGGATAGAAAATATACCGATATCAGGCCAACACCGCCCAGTAGCAAGGCAATGAAATGAGTGAATTGATTGCTGGTACGTTTGGCGATGACTGGCAGTAGAAAGGCCACAAGTGCGGCTACTCCATTGTATACTGTAAACATGACCGGCACCCAATCTGCTGCATCGTTATAGGCTTTTGATGTTGTGTCTGTAGTTCCAAACACATGACCAGTTACTGCCTGGGTGGTGTAGATCCACATGCTGAAAAGTGCAAACCAGGAAAAGAACTGTACCCACGCCAATTGTTTCATGGTGGTCGGCATGTTCATCATATCCGTGATAATGGTCACAAAACCATTCTCCATCCCCTTTTTACGTAAAAAGGATGTGAGCATGAACAATACCCCCACTACGATTAATCCGACAAAAAGGATATAGAGTTCTTTGGTCCAACTTTGGCTGTAGATATAATAGGTGACTATCAGCCCGAGAATCAACATAAAGAGTCCGGTCCTAAGTTGGCCCTTAGTACTGGCTCCGGCAGTTTCTTCCGATCCCGACTTGGCCACATCTTCTCCTTCGTCTCCACCTTCAAAGGCTTTTAACTCCTCAGGGCTGTATTCCTTGGATCGCATGACCGTCCATAAGACAGCCAGCAGAAATACAATGGCCCCAACATAGAACGACCACTTCACCGATGGAGGAATGACACCTTCTTCCGCCGTATTGCTCAGTCCGATCCAGTTTGTAAATACATAAGGTAAGAGGGAACCAACCACAGCTCCTATACCGATGAAGAAACTCTGCATGGCAAAACCTAGTGTCCGCTGTTCTTCGGCCAGGTTATCCCCAACAAATGCGCGGAAGGGTTCCATAGAGATATTGATTGAGGCATCCATGATCCACAGGGTCCCTGCAGCAATCCATAGATTGGGCGAATTAGGCATTATGCACAGGGAAATTGATGCCAGTATGGCCCCGACCAGGAAATAGGGACGTCTCCGGCCCAGACGTGTCCATGTACGGTCACTGAAATAACCGATAATAGGCTGAACTATCAGACCAGTCACCGGTGCCGCTATCCATAGGATCGGAATGTCCTCTACGTCGGCCCCTAGGGTCTCAAAAATTCTGGAGGTGTTGGCATTCTGTAAAGCGAAACCAAACTGAATACCCAGGAACCCGAAACTCATGTTCCATATCTGCCAAAAACTAAGTTTGGGCTTTTGCATTAGCTACTGTTTTACAACGAGTGAATAACCTCGCCTGAAAACAGAACCAGGAAAAGAGAAATACTTGATCATATCTCGTCACTCAAATATAGGAAGTAAGACCGTGACCGCTATGATTGCGGTAAATATAGCCAAATTTTGTTTTTTAGTGGCTTTTAGGCTGTGGATCCCCTTTCGATCAATTCGGTCTCTACAACCAGCCGCTCGTAAGGTACCTCAAACTCGTCCTCTTCCAGCCGATCGATGAGGATTCGAGCTGCCTGTTCACCCAAGTCCCGGCCATGCTGGCTTACAGTTGTCAGTCCTGGATTGGCGTATTTGGAGAGAACACCATCGGTAAACCCTATGACCTTAAGTTGTTCCGGTACCGCCTTTCCGAAGACGGGTGCTAATTTCATAGCCATCAGTGCAAACTTCTCGTTAACGCTTAAAAGGCCATCTAATTCCGGGTTTTCTTGCAAGTAATTAGAGACTTCCTGCTGCAGTTGTTCGATATTCTCATCATTATCCAGTTCGTCGTCCAATTTTAAAATGTAATTCTCGTTTAGGGAAATACCCTTGAGTGCCAATGCATTCATATAGCCAACCGTCCTCAAGTTTCCAACACTGACATGATCCCTGGTTGTAATGATCCCGATGTTTTTGCATCCCAATTCAATCAGATGCAGAACAGCTTTCCGCGCGCCCTGCACATCATCAACTACCACCTTATCGCATTCCAAATCCTTTACCTCCCGATCAAACATCACTATGGGCATTCCCTGATTAATGGTTTCCTTCAGGTGATGATAATCCTTCTTCAACTGTGTCTCCTTGGTTACCGAGAGAATGAAACCATCAATACTGCCGTTGGCCAGCATTTCCATATTGATCACTTCCTTGGTAAAGGATTCGTTAGAAACCCCGATTATCACATTGTATCCTCTTTCGTTTGCGACCTTTTCGATCCCGCTGATCACGGTCGTAAAGAAATAATGTACAATCTCCGGTATGATCACCCCTATGGTCTTAGTCTTTCGATTCTTAAGACTTAGGGCAATATTATTGGGTTTGTAATTATAGAGTTTGGCGAAGGCCTTGATCTTTTGACGGGTATCGTCACTGATCTCGGGGCTATCCCTTAATGCTTTAGAAACTGTTGAGATGGAAACTTCGAGTTCTTGAGCAATTTTTTTTAATGTTAGTTTCTGCATGTATCTCTTCTTAGCATAAGGGTTAAATGTATGTAAAATTCTCAAAAATCGGTAGGGTGAAATACGGTATTGTCAAATACGTCCAATTTGATTGTCAATCTGTTAAAAAAAGGCAACTTATTAACACGAAAACGTTTGAGTTAAAAACATGCTACCAAGAAGGCTTCAGACTATTGACAAATAGTGTACATTTGATTTTAGGAAGTAAGATTAATATCGCTATAAAGCGCTGTGCAACAGGATTTAAGGACTGTGTACAGCGTTTTTGTTTTCCGTCAACCGGGCTGTTAGAGCTCTTTCTAAATCACACCCATATCTCTCTCAAAAATACGTGTTTATACTTATAGTGAGTGCGAGTACCAGACCCTATCTTTGAGATGAATTAGTAATGCGTCGGACTAATTTTTTGTGGGGATAGAAAATTAAAATCCGATGCAGCTTTCCAGCCTCAGGGTTAGAAAGCAACTAAGTTAGGTTTGTTATTAGTGACCCGGCCATTTGGTCGGGTCACTTATTTTATTCCTTGACCATCAACTCCACGTAGGAGTCATGAAATACCTGATGGGTCTGTTTCTGAAAATCTGAGGCATCCGCTTTGAAGATATTTGGTACAAAGGTCTGCGGATTGAGGTCGATAAGTGGAAACCAGGTACTTTGGACCTGGATCTGTAGTTTATGCCCTTTTTTGAAGGTGTGATGAACGTCCTGTAGCTTTAGATCGACGGCGGTCTTCTGTCCTGGAGTAAAGGCCTCCGGGTTTTCAAAACTATTTCTGAATCGACCCCGCATGACTTCAGAACGGACCATCATGTGGTAGTTCCCCATTTTTAGATATTTCTGGGTTTCCTGATAATCCTCGGCATCTGGAGGATAAACATCCACCACTTTAACTATCCAATCGGCGTCAGTACCTGTAGTTGCGACATTTAAGCGGGTCAGGATATCTCCGGTCAAGACTAGGTCTTCTTCCAAGACTTCCGTTTCATACACCAAGACATCAGTCCTCCTGGCGGAAAAACGCTGATCGTCTGTCATGTATTTACGCGGGGTGAAGACCATTTTGACGTCCTCCGAATAGGGTACGGGTTTAGCCGGGTCGCTCACAAATTCCTGGAAGGCATCACCTGCAGACAAGGCCAGTTGTTGATCAGCCCCCAGGTACATTCGCTTGCGCTCTGCCCCTGCCGGTGGCCACTGATCATAGGTTTTCCACTCCCGACTACCCGAATCGAACATATAGGCCTCCGGTAAGCCGGAATTACCATCTGCCGCGCCCTTTAAGAAGTGATTAAAGAAATTGAATTCGATGTCCTTCTGGAAATGATCGGAAATATTGTCTCCAAAATACACATTACCTATGGCCTGTCTTTCGTTAGCCCTGGCCCAATCCCCATGACTCCAGGGACCAAACACCACTGTATTGTAATTATTGCTTCTCTGTTCGATCTTCTCATAGGTCTCAAACGGACCATATAGATCTTCGGCATCGAATAAACCGCCTACCACCATTACGGCAGGCTTGATGTCCTTCAAATGCTGAATGATGCCCCGGCTTCTCCAGAATTCATCGTAGTTCGGATGATCTTTCAACTGCTGCCAGAATACATTGTCTTCCTTGTAATATTTATCCAAGTTTTTCAGTGGTCCATTGTCCAGGAAGAACTGGTATTGATCTGTGCTACCAAGGTCCGGGAATTGATACCAGGAGGTAGAAGAGGGTTCGGTCTTTTCATAACCAAAGACCGCGGTCGCCCTCCAATAGCTCAGCAAGTAAGCACCGTTGTGATGAAAATCATCGAAGAAGAAGTCCCCTATACAAGCCTGTGGGCTAACAGCTTTTAATGCCGGATGCGAATCCAACAAACTATAGGTGGCGTAGAAACCAGGATATGAAATACCCCAAACGCCAACCTTGCCACTGTTGTTGGATACATTATTGACCAACCAATCGATTGTGTCATAAGTATCGCTGGCTTCGTCCACCTGATCTCCCTTTTTGTTCGGGATATAGGCACGCATATTATCGTAAACCCCTTCACTCATCCAGCGGCCTCGTACATCCTGGTAGACGATGATATAACCATCTTTCATCAGGTATTCATTGGGTCCAATACGTGAACGCATCTGCCCTTCCCCATAAGGTCTCGAACTGTAAGGCGTCCTCTGCATTAAAATGGGATAAGACTTTGATTTGTCCTTGGGACTGTAAATAGTGGTATGCAACTTGATCCCATCACGCATAGTGATCTGAACCTCGGTCTTCTCGTAATTCTCGGTAACGTAATTCTGGCCAGTCGCCAAAGGGGCGATCAGCAAGAAAAGGATAAAAGCAATTCGCATGAACAATTAATTGATGGGTTTGATATAGTTGGATTTTCCGTCCTCTAACCACTGCAGGAATTCCTCCGCATCCGGGGTATAGCCTACCGGTTGGTTGAGCAATTTAAAATTGGCGTCCATCAGCACATAGTAGGGTTGGGAATTATTCTCAAAATTGATCGTCTGGAAGGTAGACCACTTGTCTCCTACCGTCCGTATAGATTTGACGGTTCCGTTCGGTTTCTGGTAGTTGAATTGTTCCTCCTCTGCCAAGCCTTTCCGATCGTCCACGTAAAGAGAGATCAGCACCACATCCTCGGAGATCACCTTAAAGACTTCAGGGATACTCCATACCTGTTCTTCCATCTTCCTGCAGTTAACACAGGCCCAGCCGGTAAAATCGATCAGGATGGGTTTACCACTAGCCTTGGCCGCTGCGACCCCAGTCTCAAAATCCTTGTATGCTTCCAAGCCCAAAGGTGCAGCAGTACCTTTATCGTAGATACTGTAAAACAAGGGTGGAGGGAAACCACTGAGTAATTTCAAATTGGCCCACTCGGAGTTGGTAAGACCGGGTGTTAGGTAGAGAAAAAAGACCACGCTTAGTATACCCGCTAATACATTTCCTTTAGGCAATGGTCGCTTTTTGGGTCCGTCATGTGGAAACCGGATAAATCCGAACAGATACAAGGCCATTCCTAGTGCGCAAAGCATCCAGATCGCAATGAATACCTCGCGTTTCAGTATTCCCCAATGTTCGACCAAGTCAGCATTGGACAAGAATTTAAAGGCCAGTGCCAGCTCAATGAATCCCAACACCACTTTGACCGTATTTAGCCACCCTCCGCTACTCGGTAGCCTGTTTAACCAATTTGGAAAGAGAGCAAAAAGCCCAAATGGTAGCGCCAGCGCCAAACCAAATCCGGCCATTCCCATACTCAATTGAGTTGCTCCGCCGTCACTGCTCAATGAACCCCCAAGTAAAGAGCCCAAAATAGGACCTGTACAGCTGAACGAGACTATGGCCAGGGTAAGGGCCATAAAAAAGATACCGACGATTCCACCAAAGGTGTTGGCCTTTTGATCCATCTTGGTAGACCACGAACTAGGCAAGGTGATTTCGTAATATCCAAAGAAGGAAAAGGCAAAAACCATGAAGATGGCGAAGAAGATGATGTTCAGGGTAACATTGGTCGAGATATTGTTGAGAATCTCTGGATCTACAGAATCTACCAAGTGAAACGGGAGACTGAGAAGGACATATATCAGGAAGATAAATAGGCCATAAAGCATGGCATTCGCCAAAGCATTCTGCTTGTTCTTTGCGCTTTTCGTAAAGAAGCTTACCGTTAGTGGAATCATTGGAAAGACGCAAGGAGTCAACAAAGCGATAAGCCCACCGAGGAATCCGAGTAGGAAAATGTTCCAGAGGCTTTTCTCCTTGGTCTGATTCAGCTCAAACTGATCCACCCCTTTTAAGGGTATGGTCATTGCCTGGGCCATTTCCTTGTCCCTATCGCTCAATTCAACCGATTCTATAGCCAAGCGTTCTCCTCCCAGATTTACGCGCAAGGTCTTGGTTTCCGGTTGCAGGCATTTCTCGTCGTCGCAGACCGAATAAAATACGGTTGCCTCAATAACGGCCGTCGGATCGATGACGTCAATGGTTTGACGGAATATTGCGGTGTCTTCAAAGTACACCACCTCCAACTCGAATACCTCATCAAAGATGGGTTCTATATCGGGTTCTTCAGTCTCACCCCTTAGTTTGAAAGTCGAATCACTCGCATTAAAACTGATCTCTGTGGCTATAGGTCCTTCGAACTCTTCGCCAAACTGCCTTTGGCTGTACAAATGCCAACCCGAATCGATTGCGGCTTCGAGCACAATTTCTGCAAGCTCCGAATCTGCATTCTCGATTCGGATATCCCAACTCACCGGATCCAGGATATTCTGAGCCTGTGAAGTGATAGTCATCATAAGTATGACAACTAGTCTGACTAATTGTATTCCCTTCATGGGGTGTATTCGATCTTTATTATTCTTGAACTATCTCGTTCTACCTTGAAGCGCTCGTCCATTCTGTGGCCGATCACCCAAACAATCTCGTTATCACTGCAAAGCAACCAGAGGTTCTCTTTCTCGGTCAAAGATAGTTTTTCATCCTTAAAATATTTACTCAGTTTCTTTCGGCCTTCCATCCCAAAAGGATAGAAGAAATCTCCCTCTTTCCACGGGCGTAGCTGCAACGGAAAATTGAGCTTGTCCTTATCCAAAAAGACCGTATTGGCATTGGTCAGTTCAAAGGAATCGACAGCACTAATATTTAGTGAAATAGGCTCAATAAGCGCCGAATCGGACTCTTGGATGAAATAGTTATTTACGCCGAGCGTATCTCTCCGCTCATCCAATATGAGTACTTCTCGGTCTTTGATCAAACGGTGAGTAGGTGAGAATATCTGTTTACCGCTTTGCGCATTTTGCAGTTCATAGATATCCTCCCAAGCGGTAAAACCAAAAGGGCTTAGCAGCTCGTACAACACTTCATTAGGATGCGGAAGACCAGCTAATTGACCAAGGTCTATTTCCCAGCCCGAATCTGTTTCTCTTAAGACCAAACCCCTGATCAGCTGCATATAATCGTCTACCAAAGACTGCGAACCTTTCAAATGCTTTAAGGTCTTGTCTATGGTTTGTCCCAATTCAGGCTTGATCTGCTTTAATCGTGGGATGACCTCTAATCGCAATTGATTCCGTAAATAGCTTGTCTCCTGGTTGCTGGAATCTTCTCGCCAATGGTATCCCTTGGATTTGGCATAATCCACAACGGTCTGCTTATCGAAGGGTAAAAGTGGTCTGAGTGTCCAATCGGTAAGAGCGTTAATACCTGTAAGACCCCTTAAGCCCGTTCCTCTCATACTATTGATCAAAAAAGTCTCCAGATCGTCGTCCGCCTGATGGGCCGTTACGAGGTAATCCAAGGAATGCTCTTCCATCAATTCTGCGAACCAGGCATAGCGAAGATCCCTAGCCACCATCTGGACGGAGCCCTTAGCAGATTCCTTTTCCTTTAGGGTGTCGAATGATTTGACATATACGTCAAGCCCAAGTTTGGAGCTAAGATCCTCTACGAACTCCTGATCGGCTTCACTCTCGGCTCCTCTCAGGTTAAAATTACAATGGGCCAAACTGAAGTGGCAACCCAGATCCTTGAGTAGATGGGTTAGTGTAACACTATCCACTCCCCCACTGATGGCTACCAAAAAGTGCTTCTCCCGCCATTGAGGCAGCAATTCGTCCATATGTTGCCGAACAGCATTGAGCATCCTCCAAATATACTATCTCGATTGTTAAACAGACCGCGGTTTTAACGTTTAAGTAATGGAATTTAACGCCTATTCCAGGACTTGTCTCATGGCTTTGGCCTTCAGTAAGCACTCGGCGTATTCCTGGTCGATATCCGAACCGATCGTAATGGCACTGCCTACTGGGAGACTCAAATAAGCCTTGGCCGCGTTATAAAGTATGGTCCGAATGATCACATTGAAATCAAAATCTCCCTCCGGACTGAAATATCCAATGGCACCGCTGTAAAGGCCGCGCTTAAAATCTTCTAATTCCTCAATGATCTCCATGGCCCTGATCTTTGGCGCTCCGGTCATGCTGCCCATGGGGAACATGGCCTGAATAATTTCAACCGGGTTGATATCCTCCTTCAGTTGACAGGAAACTGTTGTAATGAGTTGATGAACTTGCTCAAAAGTATAAACCCGGCATAACTCGGGCACATGGACCGAGCCTGACCTGGCGATTTTGGACATGTCATTTCGTACCAGGTCCGTGATCATGATATTCTCACTGCGCTCTTTGGTGTCGGTTTCTAGTTCCTGAATCAATCTAAGATCTTGTTCAGAGTTATCGCCTCTCCTCCGAGTTCCCTTAATGGGCTGAGAAATCAATGTATTTCCCCTTTTCTGCAAAAAACGTTCAGGAGATGCGGACAGGGCATAATAATCCCCCACCTTGAAATAAGAGGAAAATGGTGGTTTAGAGATCTCGTTCAGGTGAAGATAAGTGGCCTCCGGATGGATCTGTTGTCCTTCGCTGTAGAATTCGATGCAATAATTGGCCTCGTATATGTCTCCTCGTTTAATGTGATCCAACAGCGAGCGGACCTTTTCACGGTACTGATCCGGGGTTGTTCTTACTTTAATACTGACCTGACTTCCGGTATCCAATTGCGGATTTAGATACTGGATCTGGTCCCAAACCGATCGCATTTCTTCTTCAGTACTATCCAGAAAAAGCAACTCAACCTCATCAGAACCAAACAAGAACAGACGTTTGGGGCAAAAGAATAGCAGCTCAGGGAACTCCAATTGATCAGAATTGCCAGAATTTAGAGCCTCAAGATCATTCTTGAGATCGTATGACAGATAGCCAAAAAGCCAATCTTTTTTTTGCTGTTGCCATCGGTCCAACTTCTCAAAACTACCCGGTCCGGAAACTGAAATACTATCTGAAGCTTCTACAGCAAGAATGGCCTGGTAAGTGTTGTTCAAATGCGGCACCTCATTGGAGTCCAACCAGATAGCTTCATTGAATTTAGCTGCCCATTGTAACAGGTTAGCCTTGACTTCAGGGGTAAGTGAACATGTAAAGCGCAGTGAACTACGCATAGATCAAAGTGCTGCCTCCAAGTCGGCCATGGCAGCCTGGAGCTTCGCCTTCAATTCGGGCTCAGAGATCACCCCTTCGTCCTGGTCAAAGTTGTTATAAAAACGAGGTACGGTAATTCCATGAATCACTTGGGCACCTACTCTGGGCAGGTTGTTCACACCAAAGTCCATAGAAGATTGTCCACCTCTGCCTCCTGGAGAAGTGCTAACCAATAACACCGGGATCCCTTCCAAATAGGATCGCTCCAATCTTGAAAGCCAGTCCATGGTGTTCTTGAAAAAGGAAGACCATCCGCTGTTGTGTTCGTTCATTGCGATAATGACCCCATCTCCTTCCTTGATCTTGCTCATCAACTCCGCCAACGGCTTAGGAAAACCATTTTCCTTTTCGATATCCTCAGAATAGATTGGCAATGAATAATCCGTGAGCTTGATAACCTCTACCTCTGCTTGTTGGGCGAGCCCTGCCACATAGGTTACTAGTTTATGATTGATGGAAGAACTACTGTTACTACCTGCAAAGGCGATGATCTTCTTCATAAGTCAAAATACTATTAAACGTGTAATGGCCTGTTTTCGGTAGCCGCCAGGGCCGCTTCCTTCACTGCTTCCGCATAGGTAGGATGGGCATGGCTCATTCTGGCCACATCCTCCGCACTGGCACGGAACTCCATGGCCGTAACCCCCTCAGTGATCAAGTCTGCAACCCGGGCTCCAACCATATGTACACCCAGGATCTCGTCGGTTGTGGCGTCACTTAGAATTTTGACAAAACCGTCGGTGTCGCCGGATGCCCTGGATCGACCCAGTGCACGCATAGGGAATGATCCGGCTTTGTACGCACTACCGGCTTCTTTCAATTGCTCTTCAGTTTTACCCACAGAAGCAACTTCAGGCCAGGTGTAAACCACTCCTGGGATCAGGTTGTAGTCGATGTGGGGCTTTTGTCCGGCCAGGATCTCGGCCACTAATACACCTTCTTCTTCAGCCTTGTGAGCCAGCATAGCTCCACGGATCACATCTCCAATGGCATAGATATTAGCCACATTGGTCTGCAGGTGGTCATTCACCTCAACCTGCCCTCTTTCGTTCACTTTAACACCGGCGTTCTCCAAATTCAATCCGTCCGTGTAGGGTCTTCTACCTACACTAACCAGGCAATAATCACCGCTAAAGCTAACTTCTTGCCCTTTTTTATCGGTGGCGGTAACGGTCACTTCTTTTCCCTTTCGCTCTACTGCAGAAACCTTGTGAGACAGGAAGAACTTGACCTTTTGTTTTTTCATGGCCTTCATTAATTCCTTGGACTGGGCCCCGTCCATGGTTGGAATAATACGATCCATATACTCGATCACACTGACCTCGGCTCCAAGGCGTTTGTACACCTGTCCTAACTCCAGGCCGATCACTCCGCCACCAATCACGATCATGTGTTTAGGTACTTCGGTCAGGCTTAAAGCTTCCGTGGAAGTAATGATCCGTTCCTTGTCGATCTTGATAAAAGGCAAGGTAGAAGGTTTACTACCTGTGGCTATGATCACGTTCTTGGCCTCGATGACCTCCTGCCCGCCTTCAGTCAGTTCGATCTGAACATGGGTAGCATCCTTAAAGGACCCCAGGCCGTGAAACACCTCAATATCATTCTTATTCATCAGGAAATCGATCCCGCTTGTCGTTTGATCAACCACGGCTTGCTTCCGCTCGATCATCTTCTTAAAATTGAGCTGAATGTCTCCAGGAACATCTATTCCATGATCGGCAAAATGCTTGATGGCATCCTCGTAGTGATGGGAAGAGTCCAGCAAGGCCTTGGATGGAATACATCCTACATTGAGACAGGTTCCGCCCAGGGTATTGTATTTTTCGATGAGAGCGGTCTTCATCCCGAGTTGCGCACAACGGATAGCGGCCACATAACCTCCGGGACCAGAGCCGATAATTACTACATCAAATGATTTCATGGATTAGATATTTCGATTAAGAATGCAAATTTACGACAGAGCCCGGCAATTGCCAACAGGCCGGTGACGATTTTAAATGGCTTGCATTAACCCGCTTCCATTCCGGGAAAGGCCAGCATCTCTCCCATTCCTACAGTGAATAACCAGTTGCCGTAAATAGCGTGTTCCAAACTAACCAAAAGGGTAGATCGGAAACGCAAATAGGTCACGGCAAAAAGCAATCCCCCAATGAAGGTGAGTATCACGACCAAGGTGTTTCGAAAGAAAATGTGAGCCAGACTGAACAGTAAGGCATTGATCAAGACAAACACGCGTTGGTCCGAGAATAGGGACTGATAGCGCTCAAAGAAGAAAGTCCGGTAAATAACTTCCTGTGGCCAAACCGATAGAAAGGTGTATATCATCAATATGATCCCAAATAGCTCGGGCCTATTTAGGGGAACATAAAATAAATTGGTAGCGTCTGTTAAATAGACATAGACGGTTGTAACTACTGCAATGACCAAGAATTTAACCGCCGTTTGCCTGATAAATGGTTTCCACTGCAAGGATTGCGGTTTAAAACGGATACGGATGACCTTGAAGAGCAAGAACAGAATATAACACAGACCGATTAGGCCTAAAGCCATTTTTACCCAGATGGAGTAATCCAAAAGATAACTTAAGGGTAGTACTACAAAACAGAGAAGTAGCTCTATTTTTAGAAAGTTAGAGCGGTTCAATCTATGATAGGTATAAGGTTCGAGCTTTTCATGGTTTCTATCACAAAGGAGCTTTGCGTACTACCAATGTGTTCCAGATTGGTCAGCTTATTGACCATAAAATTACGAAAGTGCTCCATGTCCTTCACCGCTATCTTCAGCAAGTAGTCATAGGCCCCACTCACATGAAAACACTCCAGGACCTCTTCTAGTTCGGTGACCTGTTTCTCAAACTTGCCCAGGAAATTCCTGGAATGACCGGCCAGTTTGATATGACAGAACACCGTCATGGGCAGTCCAAGTGTCGTCTGATCTACACGTGCACCGTAGGCTGTAATGACCCCCAGCCGTTCCAATTTCCTGATCCGTTCATAGACCGCTGTGACAGACAGACTAAGTTTTGCAGATAATTGCTTATTGGTCTGCTTGGCATCTTGTTGCAGCTCCGTGATGAGTTTCCGGTCTATGTGGTCAAATTGCATACCGATAGATTTTCTTTAAGGAAACAAAGTAATCATATTTACTAGAATTATTTTCTAAAATATTCTAAAATATAAACTTATATTCTAAATATGTTAAATATGATTGACAATAAAACCTAATAATTAGATTTTTGACTAAAAATAAAACAGTCATGAAATTTGATCCCGCCAACAACATTCAAGACCTCCAGTATTTTGGAGAGTTTGGAGGAGTGAATCCATCCATTTCCGATTCCTCTACCTATACCTTTCTTTCGGCCAAGAAGATGTTTGACACCTTTGAGGGCAATGCCGAAGGATGCTACCTCTACTCCAGGCACAGTTCACCTTCAGGCCTTTACCTGTCTGAGGCTCTGGCTGCCATGGAAGGAGCTGAGGCAGCCCACATTGCATCCACCGGTATGGGTGCCATAACCGCGGCTATACTGCAGTTATGTGGTCAGGGAGATCATTTGGTGGTCAGCCGTACGATCTATGGCGGAACCTATGCCTTTCTAAAGAACCTCGCTCCTCGGTTTGGCGTCACCACCACTTTCGTAGACCATACAGATCTGGACGCAGTTGAAAGTGCCATACAGAAGAACACCAAGGTGATCTATGTCGAATCTGTAAGTAACCCCCTATTGGAGGTAGCCGATATCCCTTCCCTATCCAAAATCTCTAGGAAACATAACTTGCAGCTGCTGGTGGACAACACCTTCACACCCATGATGATCAGCCCGATCCGATTGGGAGCCGACGTGGTACTGCACTCACTGACCAAATTCATCAATGGTAGTTCGGATACCATGGGTGGTGTTATCTGCGGTAGTCGAGAGTTCATTGATCGGTTGAAGAATGTGAATGACGGCACCAGCATGCTCCTGGGAGCTTCCATGGACAGTCTTAGAGCGGCCTCCATACTGAAGAACTTGCGGACTCTACACATCAGGATGAAACAGCACAGTTTTAATGCCTCCTTTCTGGCAGAACGATTTCAGGCAGACGGACTGAGAGTAGTCTATCCTGGACTAGTATCCCATGCTGGTCATTTACAAATGTGTAAGATGATCCATGAGGAATACGGCTATGGCGGCATGATGACCCTGGATGTGGGGTCGCTAGAGAAGGCCAACCAACTCATGGAACTTATGCAGGAACGCAACCTGGGATACCTGGCGGTTAGCCTAGGTTTCTATAAAACACTATTCAGTGCTCCCGGTACCAGCACCTCTTCCGAGATCCCGGAAGAAGAACAACTGGAGATGGGACTTTCTGACGGACTGATCCGTTTCTCCATAGGACTGGATCAGGACATCGACCGCACCTACCAGCTTATGGTGAAGTGTATGCGGGAAGTCGGTATACTTGAGGAAAGCCCGGCAGTTATGGCCTAGGACATCCTTGGCTAAGTGACTAAGGTTTGCATTGCGTTTTACAAAATCGTATCATTACGCTTTTGTAACTAGCAACCTATGTCCAAAGAACAAGACAACATTTCCGAGATCGAGATTGAAGACCAAAAGATCATAGAGAACAGGGAACTCTCAGTCTGGGAGGCCCTTATTCCGGTGATCGCTCTGGTGGGTATGCTAGCCTACAACGTCTACGTCTTTGGGGATGATGCACTGAGTGGTTCTAACCAATTCGTTCTTTTACTGGGTGCTGCGGTGGCCGCGATCGTAGGGCATTTCAATAAGGTTGGTTACAAGCGAATGCTATCCGAAGTAGCCGAGAATCTCAAGTCTACAACGGGTGCAATTCTGATCTTGTTGATGGTAGGTGCGCTGGCGGGTACCTGGTTGATCAGTGGGATCATACCCACCATGATCTATTACGGGCTGAAGATCCTGAATCCAACCATTTTCTTGCCTGCCTGTGTCATCATTTGCGCCATTATTTCCATAGCTACAGGGAGCAGCTGGACCACTTCAGCTACTGTGGGAATAGCCCTGATCGGTATTGCGGGCGCTCTCGATATTTCATTAGGCATGACCGCTGGAGCCGTACTGTCAGGAGCCTATTTTGGGGATAAATTATCCCCTATGAGTGACACGACCAACCTGGCACCCGCCATGGCCGGAACGGACCTCTTTACTCACATTAAATATATGACCTATACTACGGTCCCGACCATAACGGTGACCTTGATCGCATTTATAATTCTTGGTGCCACCTTGGACACCACCGGCTCTACAGATACAGGAGCCATATTAGGTTCTATAGAAGAGGTTTTCTATATCTCACCTTTGTTGTTCATTGTACCTGTTTTGGTTATCGTGATGATCATCGCCAAGACTCCTCCGCTTATCGCCTTACTGGCGGGGACCTTATTGGGTGGTCTTGCGGCCTTGATCTTTCAACCAGAGGTGGTAACTCAAATTGGAGGTGGAACTTCCATGGATTTTGAGACCGCTTACAAAGGGATCATGAATGCGATTACCGTTGACACCTCTGTTCCGACAGATAATGAAGCCCTGAGCGATTTATTTTCGGCTGGTGGTATGTATGGAATGCTTGGAACCATCTGGTTGATCATTTGCGCCATGGTGTTTGGAGGGGTTATGGATGCGATCGGTGCACTTGCTTCCATTAGCCGATCACTGCTCAAGCTGTTCCATACGACTTTCGGATTATTCGCCAGTACGGTTGCAAGTTGTCTGGCACTGAACGTCACGGCTAGCGACCAATACCTGGCCATCGTTGTCCCCGGAAAAATGTATTGCAAAGCGTTCGAGGATAAGGGATTGGCTCCCGAAAATCTTTCCAGAACCCTGGAAGACAGCGGAACCGTAACCTCCGTCCTGGTGCCCTGGAACACCTGTGGGGCCTATCAAAGTGGAGTCTTAGGCGTTCCGGTGGTGGACTACTTTGCCTTTGCTATCTTTAATTGGCTTAGTCCGTTCATGACCTTGATCTTTGCCGCATTCCGTATCAAGATCCGGCAACTAGCCAAGTAAAAAATAGAGACTTTTTCTCCCTACAATCCTCAATAAAGGCTTTGCATTTGCCTATTTTTGTTATTCAACAAAAATGAAAAAGAAAATGGCAAACATCACCTTTGGCGGTCAACCCGCACAAACAATTGGCGAACTACCGGAAGTGGGCAGTTCGGCTCCTGCTTTTACCTTGACCGATCACGAATTAAATCCCAAGAAACTTAGCGATTTTGAAGGTTCCAAATTGGTACTGAATATCTTCCCTAGTGTAAACACCGGAGTTTGTTCGGCTTCAGTCAGAAAATTCAATGAAGCGGCAGGTCAAATGAATAACACCCAGGTACTCTGCATTTCTAAGGACCTTCCATTTGCCCAAGCCCAGTTTTGTGGTGCGGAAGGAATCGATAAGGTTGTCATGTTGTCCGACTATAAAACGGGACAATTTGGTCGTGATTACGGTGCTACCATGACAGATTCACCTTTCGAAGCTTTGCTCTCGCGAGCTGTGGTGATCATTGATTCGGATCATCAGGTGATCTACACCGAACAAGTACCGGAGATCGGACAAGAGCCTAATTATGAGGCAGCCTTAAACGCCCTTGGATGAGAGGAATAGTCCGGTTTGTAATCAATCGCCTTAAAGGTATACGCTATGCAGCCACTGGTGCCTGGCACTTGATTCGAACCGAGGCAAGCATTCAGGCTCAGGCCGTCATTGCCCTTATCATGACATGGGCAGGATTCTATTTCGAACTGACCAAAACGGAATGGATACTTCAATTGCTCACCATTGGGCTGGTTATGGCCATTGAGGGGTTGAATTCCGCCGTAGAGAAAATGGCCGACTTCGTCCACCCCGATCATCATCCTAAGATCGGGATCATCAAAGATATTGCAGCGGGGGCCGTTTTTATAGCGGCTCTTATCGCTGTGATCGTCGGACTGTTGATCTACCTTCCGCGATTCACTGGCTGATACGACAGTAAAAGATTAAGTCATGAAGCGCATATCAATGGGAGTCGGATAAAATTTATTCGCTCTAAAAACGTTGTATATTCGTATTTTTGTGCAACGACAACCTGCGCTAAATGGCCAAACGCAAAACCCGGACAACTAAAAAGCGAAAGAAGACCTCCCGCAAATTTAGCCTCGCCCTCTCCAAACAACAGCAAGTCATTCTAGGAAGTTTTCTGTTCTTCTTTGGCTTGGCCTTGATGGTTTCCTTTGTTTCCTATCTTTTTAATTGGCAGGCTGACCAAAGCGAAGTTGGTATACTGGAGGACCGGGAACTACAGACAGACAATTGGTTGAACAAATTTGGGACCAATGTCGGTCACCTCTTTGTTTACCGAGGATTTGGATTGGCTTCCCTTATTCTTGGCGGCTTGATCACATTAAGTGGTATTTATCTTTTTTTCAACTCCAGTAAACAGTCGCTCTGGAAATACTGGTTCTGGGGCTTGCTAATGATGCTCTGGATCTCCATCTTCTTTGGATTTTTCAGTAGTGGAAGCAGTCTGTTTAGTGGCGTGATTGGTTACGAACTGAACGACCTACTGCAGGACTATCTCGGTCTGATCGGGACGATATTTTTAATGACCTTCCTGATGATAGTATACCTCGTGATACGGTTGAAAGTCACCCCTGACCTTGTGATCGGTCTGTTTAAAAGAACTAAAGATCAGATCGTCGAAGATTTTGAATCTGTTCCACCTCCAATGGAGGAAGTTCAGCATACAACTGAAACCACTTCAGAACCAATTGAAGAACCAATAGTCCAGGATCTCAACACTCAACCAGAAACTGTCGCCGACGAGGAATCAGAAGAAGAACTGTTGGAAAAGATCACCCTGAAAAAGGTCGAATCCAATCCTGAACCGATTGTGGAAGAGGCCGAAATTTCTTTGGAAGTAGAGCAAGCCAAGGAGGAAGAAGTTGTTAAAGATGCCAGCCAGAAACTGGTGGAGGATTTTGGCGAGTTTGATCCTACCCTGGAGCTCAGTAAGTTTCGCTTCCCTACACTAGACCTCTTAAAGAATTACGAAGGCAATGCCGGGATTACCATCAACCAAGATGAGCTGGAGGAGAACAAGAATCGGATCGTCAATACCCTGAGCAATTACAAGATAGGAATCGCCAACATCAAAGCCACTGTAGGTCCAACTGTAACCCTTTACGAGATCGTGCCAGAGGCGGGAATTCGAATCTCCAAGATCAAGAACCTGGAAGACGATATCGCCTTGTCACTATCTGCACTGGGAATCCGAATCATTGCCCCCATCCCGGGAAGAGGTACCATTGGTATTGAGGTGCCGAACAAAAATCCTCGCATCGTGTCCATGCGTTCGGTAATCGCTTCCCCCAAATTTCAGAAAGCGGAGATGGCACTTCCGCTTGCGTTAGGAAAGACCATCAGCAATGAGACTTTTGTTGTGGACCTTGCGAAGATGCCTCACTTGCTTATGGCAGGAGCTACCGGTCAGGGTAAATCTGTAGGGCTAAACGCCATCCTGACCTCATTACTCTATAAGAAACACCCGGCCGAGGTCAAATTTGTCCTGGTCGATCCAAAGAAAGTTGAGCTGACGCTGTTCAATAAGATCGAACGCCATTACCTGGCGAAATTACCGGATACTGAAGAAGCTATTATCACGGACACCCGCAAGGTCATCAATACCTTGAATTCCATGTGCATGGAGATGGATGCGCGCTACGACCTACTGAAAGATGCTATGTGTCGCAACATCAAGGAATACAATCAAAAATTCAAGGCCAGGAAGTTGAACCCCAACGACGGACATCGTTATTTACCCTATATCGTATTGGTGATCGACGAATTTGCTGACCTGATCATGACTGCCGGCAAAGAGGTGGAAACACCGATCGCCAGATTGGCGCAATTGGCTCGTGCCATCGGGATCCATTTGATCATTGCTACCCAGCGGCCGTCGGTTAATGTGATAACAGGTATCATCAAGGCTAACTTCCCTGCCCGGATCGCATTTAGAGTAACCAGTAAGATCGATTCCAGGACCATATTGGATGGTCCGGGTGCCGATCAATTGATCGGCCGTGGAGACATGCTCTACACCCAGGGCAACGAGATGATCCGACTTCAGTGTGCTTTTGTGGATACTCCTGAGGTTTCTGATATCACCGAGTTCATCGGTTCTCAAAAAGCCTATCCGGATGCCCATCTATTACCTGAATATGTAGGCGAAGAGGGTGGCACAAATCTTGATATTAGTCATGAGGACAGGGACGCCTTATTCCGGGAAGCTGCAGAGGTTCTGGTAGTGGCCCAACAGGGTTCAGCCTCCTTGTTACAACGTAAACTAAAACTGGGCTACAACCGTGCAGGCCGGCTGATCGACCAGCTGGAGGCAGCCGGTGTGGTAGGACCTTTTGAAGGCAGTAAGGCCAGACAAGTTCTGGTCCCTACCCTGGAAGCCCTCAACCAACTATTAGACAATGAACATGCAGAAGATTAAATTGACACTGACTCTATTGCTGGTAACACTGGTATCCGCAATCGGTTTCGCTCAGGACGCCAAAGCCTTGCTGGATGAGGTTTCGGCCAAGGTCAGAAGCTACGATAACATTTACATCGAATTCCGATACAATCTTAATAACACCAAGGAAAATGTGAACCAGGATGCTCGTGGAGATGTGACTATTTCCGGGGAGAATTACGTGCTCAATATGCTGGGAACAACTTCCATCTTTGATGGTACCAATTCCTATGTGATCGTTCCGGAGGACGAAGAAGTGACCATTTCACCCTACAATCCGGAAGATGAAAAGTCGGTTACCCCTTCCCGCATGCTCACTTTTTATGAGAAAGGATATCGGTACCAAAATGATATAACCCAGAATGTGAAGGGTCGTAAGATTCAGTTTGTCAAATTGATGCCAATTGATAATCAGGCAGAGATCAAGGATATCCTGCTTGGAATAGACGTACAGACCAAGCATGTTTACAAATTGATCCAGACGGACGATAATGGTACCAAGTTCACCCTTACGGTGCAAAACTTTAAGACCAACCAGCCAATATCAGAGACCTTGTTCTCCTTTAACGAGGAGAAATATGAAGAAATGGGATATTACATCAACAGGCTGGATTAGGCGGCGGTGAAGATCCTCGATCGATACATACTGACCACCTACCTAAAGACATTTACCAGTGTCTTTATTATCCTGATGTTCATCTTCGTCCTGCAGACCATTTGGCTATATATAGCTGAACTAGCTGGAAAAGACCTGGATGTATGGATCATATTGAAGTTCCTTTGGTATGTATCTCCACGTTTGATCCCTTTGGTACTGCCACTGACCATACTTGTGACTTCACTGATGGTCTTTGGAAGTTTTTCCGAGAAGTACGAATTCGCCGCTATGAAGTCCACAGGGATATCCTTGCAGCGGGCCATGAGAAGTCTGACCGTATTTATTTTACTCCTGGCGGGTACTGCGTTCCTCTTTGCCAATAATGTCATTCCCTACTCCGAATATAAGTGGCAAAATCTAAGACGAAACATATCCCAATTCAAGCCATCCATGGTGATCGCCGAAGGGCAATTCAGCCAGATCGGAGAGGATTTCAACATCAAGGTGCAAGAGAAGAGCGGTGACAGAGGTCAATATCTAAGAGAGGTCACCATCCATAAAAAGAACCCTTCCAAGCCCAACGGCAACTATACTGTAATTAGGGCGGAAACCGGGGAACTGGCCAGTGAGGAAGGCAGCAACACCCTATCGCTCATCCTGCGGGATGGCAACTATTACGAAGATGTACAGGTGCAGGATTCCAAGAAACAAAACAGAAACCCTTTTGCCAAGAGTTATTTCGAAGAGTATACCATCAACATCGACCTGACAGAACTTAACCAAAAGGATGCAGATAAAGAAAATGACCTGAGCAACCACAATATGTACAAGATCAGTGAGTTGCGAGTTGAGATCGACACCTTGTCCAATAAGTACACCGAAGACATCAGAGTCTTTTCAGAGAATATGTTACTTCGGACCGGCCTACCCAAGATGGCCGAGGATAAGATCGAACGCAAACCTCCCATGGACACCTTACAGGGGGTTTTGTCCTTATACGCCGACGCCGTGGACAGCGACATAATTAACACCGCCTTGAACAATGTAAGGGGAACTCGGCAAGGAATAAGACAACAGAAGGAGGAATTCAAGATCAAGACCAAGCGGATCAACAAACACGAGATCGCCCTCCACGAGAAATACGCCCTGGCTGTTGCCTGTATCATTTTATTCTTTGTGGGTGCACCATTAGGGGCTATCATCCGGAAAGGTGGTATGGGACTCCCCATGGTAGTAGCCATCGTGTTATTCCTGACCTACCACTTCATAGGGATCTTTGCCAAGAATAGTGCTGAGGACGGAACTATGCACCCGTTTATCGCGTCCTGGTTGTCCTCTGTGATCATGTTGCCGCTGGGAATATGGTTGACATACCGAGCTACTACAGACCAGGGTATTTTTGACCCGGATGCTTTTGTACAGCGCTTTTCTAAACTGATCCGTCGTCGATCGAAATAAGCAGCGGTATTCCGTATCTTTACACCCAATAAAGAAAGGCGAAATGATCACCTCTACCAAGACCATGGAAATACAATTGAATACCATTCAGGAAGCCATAGCCGATATTAAAGCCGGTAAAGTCGTCATCGTGGTGGACGATGAGAATCGTGAAAATGAAGGCGATTTCATAGCCGCTGCGGAGTCGGTTACCCCGGAAATGATCAATTTCATGGCCACTCATGGTCGAGGGCTGATCTGTGCCCCACTTACCGAGGAGCGATGCCAGGACCTGGACCTGAATATGATGGTGGAGAACAATACCGTCCTGCACCATACCCAATTCACCGTATCTGTTGACCTGATCGGGCACGGATGCACAACTGGGATCTCGGTTCACGACAGGGCAAAGACGATCCAGGCGTTGGTCAACGAAGAAACCAAACCCTCCGATCTGGGACGTCCAGGGCATATTTTCCCACTAAGGGCGAAACACGGTGGAGTACTGAGACGAACCGGGCATACCGAAGCCGCTATTGATCTGGCCCGATTAGCAGGTTTTAAACCAGCCGGTATTCTGGTCGAAATTCTAAACGAAGATGGAACCATGGCCCGACTGCCTCAATTGGTTGAGGTTGCCAAGAAATTTGACCTCAAGTTGATCTCCATTGAAGATCTGGTGTCTTACAGGATGGAATACGACTCCCTGATCGAAAAGAAAGAGGACTTCCAATTTGAGACCAAATTTGGCTCCTATCGCCTGAGGGCTTACCAGCAAACCACAAATGATCAGGTCCATATAGCACTTACTCAGGGACAATGGTCCAAAGGTGACGAAGTGATGGTCCGGGTTAATTCGACCCTGGTGAACAACGATATCCTAGGGACCCTAACCCACGACGCGGATAAACGATTGGACGAAATGTTCACCGCGATCAACAAAGAAGGAAAAGGTGCCATCGTATTTATTAATCAGCAGAGCCAATCATTTAATCTACTGAAGCGTTTGGAATCATTAAAGGAGTCTCAAGCAGATGGAAAAGTGATTCGGGCACCCAGAATTGAAATGGATGCCAGGGATTTTGGTATTGGCGCTCAAATCCTCCACGATCTGAACATCAGTAAGATCCGCCTACTGTCCAATTCCGGGAAAACCAAACGGGTCGGTATGATCGGCTACGGCCTGGAAATTACCGAATACGTCAACTATTGATCTAATCTTCTTCCAGGTGACGCAGGGATAGGAAGTGAATAGTTACAATTTAAATTGTAAATTTAGAAGTAACTAACACCAAACTATTTCCTTATGAATACCCGAGTAGCTAGTTTCGCCACTTTTCTGGCCAGCGGGATCTTGATCGTTTTTGGAGGGATCTATCTATTCAAGTCCAGCTTTATGCCTTATCATGCCGAGACCATCGGTCAACAATGGTCAGACCTGGATGCCAACATGCAGTTTATGATCTTGGCCCTGATGCGGGCCGTCAGCGGTGGTTTTCTGGCTGTTGCCATCACTATTGCCTGGTTACAAGTCATCTTTAACGAGACCTATCACCGCTGGATACCAGTGATCATTTTTTGGGCAGGTGCAATTGTTAGCGGAGCTTCCATTTATGCCACCCTACTGGTCAGGTTGAATACGGACGGGAATCCTCCAACGGCTCTGGCTATGACAGGGATTGGGCTGTTGTTTATCGGTTATGCCTTTAACAAACGGTCAATAGCCGACCACAAGAAAAAAGGAAATTGATCCTAAATGATATGATTGAAAGGCCGGGTTTATACCCGGTCTTTTTGTAGTATACCTTCTAATATGGATGAAGCTTTTTTAGCCCTGTTTAGTAACTCTTCTTCATCCCATCCCAGCTTGATTAGCATAGAGATGTTACGACCCATCCAATGATCGCTGGACGAGAAATCGGCTGAATGTAAATCTTGAATTCCATCCTGGACCTCTTGAGGCATTTTCCCCAATCCCTGCAGATCCTTTAGGTGTTGCCAACCATTGATGTAATGCCAGCTATTATCGAACCAATAGAAACAGCCATCTACCCCAGCTTCCAATAAAGCCGTGTGGGCTTCCTTGGCGAGTTGGGCCGAAGGCAGGTAAAAATTGAGGAAGGAATAATTCTCTACTCCTCCTTCGGGCACCCTGCGGAAACTTATTCCGTTGACCTGCCCCAAAGCATTTCTCATTTCGGTATAATGCTTCTGTTGTATGGCCAATATTTCGTCTAATCTGCTTAGCTGCCCCAAACCAACTGCCGCGTGTAGTTCAGAGATTCGGAAATTATAGCCTAAGTGGGGATGTCCTTCCGCACCCCTATCATTCCCAATATGATCATGCCCATGATCCTGGTAGCGATCGGCATTTATCTTGTAATTCTCATTGTTAGTAATTACTGCGCCACCCTCTCCACAGGTAATGGTCTTTACAAAATCGAAAGAGAAACATCCCAAATTACCTACACTTCCTAAGGGCTTTCCGTGATAGGTTCCGCCCAAGGCCTGGCAGGCATCCTCCAAAAGGATAAGTTGGTGTTCGTCACAAATCGCCTTTAAGGCATCCAGATCGGCCATGGAACCACACATATGAACAGGCATTACGCACCTGGTCTTATCTGTGATCGCAGCTTTAACCGCTTTTGGATCCAGGGTGAGAGTGTCGTCGATATCCACCAGCACCGGAACAGCTCCCAAGGCCATGATAGACTCAAAACTGGCCACAAAGGTAAAAGTAGGCATGATCACCTCATCGCCTGCTCCAATTCCCGCAGAAGCCAAGGCAACCGTTAAGGCCGCTGTACCAGAGGATACCAATTGACAATGGTCGGTCTGCATCCGGTGGGCAAATGCTTTCTCAAATTCGAGGGCTTTCCAATGGCCATTTCGCATGCCATCAAAACCATAACGCATCAACACACCACTATCCATGACATCTTTTAGGTGCTTATTCTCTTCGGAACCAAATACTTCAAATCCGGGCATAAATCTTTTTATTCAAAGTTAATAGTTAGTCATTTAATTTAGGTTAGATCTCTACGATAACCTCCTCTACTCCTCTTCTTACCTTTTTCAATTGGCTGAACATATCCTCTTTATGACGGTAGCCCACAGGCATGACAAGCACCGATCTCAAACCACGCTCCTTCAGTCCGAGCAATCGATCGTATTCCGCGGGCTGAAACCCCTCCATGGGACAGGCATCGATCTCTTCCAAAGCGCAGACCGTAAGCAGATTACCCATGGCCAGATAGGCCTGTTTGGTCATCCATTCGTCCACTTCAATTTTTTCTTTATCCCCAAAGTGGCCGATCAGGTATTCTTGATAAGGATCCAAAATCTCCCTTGGCGTCTGCCGTACCTCCTGTATCAATTTGAAATGATCTACTATATATTGCTCATTTACCTCTGATTCTATACATAATACGAGCAAATGCGAGCAGTCTCCAACCATTTGTTGATTAAAACTGAATTCGACCAATTCCTGCTTGATCGTTTCCTCCGAGACGATCACTAATTTGAGTGGCTGTAGTCCAAAGGAAGTGGCGGTCAGGTCAAATGCTGTCTTTAAAATGGAGAGTTTTTCAGTGGACAACTTTTTGCCAGAATCGAATTTTTTAGTGGCGTAACGCCATTGCAATTGTTCGAGCACGTGAGACATAGATTCTTTTTTTTACAAAGATAGGAAAGAGCCATTCGATTGTTACCTACTGTAACGTTTCTATTTACAAGAGCATCTCTGTCTATAAATGAATTAATCATCAATCATCATGCGAACTTTAACAATAATCATACTAATTACCCTGTCCAACTTACTTCATGCACAGGCACCTTTGAACCAACTAAATGATGGAAAGCCGCTACTGCCATCAAGTTTTTACACGGATCAAAAAGCAGAGGTCCTGGTTGTAGGAACCTTCCATTTCAACTATCCGGGACTGGACGCCCATGTTACTTCGGACCAGGATAAAATAGATGTACTCTCCCCAAAACGACAAACAGAAATGCAGGAGCTCATCGACTACATCAAACAATTTCGCCCTACTAAAATTGCTGTGGAAGGACGACCTGATCGTTCAACGATCACCAAAACCCTCAAAAAATATAAAGCTGACGAGGTAGAACTCAATCGCAGTGAACACCAACAGATCGGTGTACGCCTGGCCGCCGAATTGAACCTGGATACAATTTATGCGATCGATTCCAATGGCTTTATCAGCACCTTGGATTCTTTGGCACCAGAATATTTAGCCAAAATGGGAAAGGATTACGATTTTAAGAGCAATACAGCTTACGACAGCATGCATATCGAACTACTGAACTATGCGGACCAGGTTAGAAAAGAATACAGCCTGCTGGAAACTTTAAAATGGATGAATTCCAAGGACTACCACCAACGGGATTATGGGGCATATCTATTTGGAGATTTTGAGTTAGGAACATTCCGTGGGGCGGATATGCTCTCCTCCTATTGGTATAATCGAAACCTGCGTATTTTTAGAAACATTCAGATGCTTAGTGAAGGCACCGACGACCGAATATTGGTGATTTTTGGAAATGGTCATGCTTCCATTTTGAGACAGTTATTGGAATGCAGCCCGCAGTTTGAATTTGTAGAATTTGATAGTCTAGATGAGATTGCTCGATAAATATATCCACTTGATCAATTAATAATCAAATTGATTTTACCTAGGGGAATCATTCCCCTCCCGAGATAATGTATTTCATTCTTAATTGGCATCAAAGGAATTATTACGTGACCATGCACAATTCGTGTATTGAATAGTCGGAATTCCAGAATATCAAGAGAAAAACCAAAGCTTGATGGCCAAGGCAATTACAGTCACGATCAGAAAACGTTTGACCAACTTATCCCCTTTTTTGACAGACCATCGGCTGGCAAACCAGGCTCCGCTTGCATTGCCAAGAGCTAAGATCAAACCGTACTTCCAATTGATCATATCGTAATAGATAAAAGTGGCCACTGCGATCAGCTGATAAATAAGAACCACGAAGAGCTTGGTCGCATTGGACTTGACCAATGATAGCCCATTGATGCTTGAAAGGGCCAGGAGAATAAAGATCCCAACGCCAACTTGAATAAAGCCACCGTAAAGCCCGATGAAAAAGAAGGCGATCATGGCGTAAACCAATCTTTTTCCAGTGAGTTCTTCTTTCTTTGGAGCCCAGCGCTCTCCAGGCTTAAATACCATAAAGGCAACCACAACCACCATGACGATGGCTAGCAATCGGTTAAACAAGGCGTCATCAATGTCTACAGCCAGATTTGCGCCAATAAAGGCACCGATGAGTGCCGGAAGAGAAATGTAGAGGCTAAACGGATAATTGGAGATCCCTTTGGATCTAAACCCCAGTGTCCCACTGATGTTCTGCATCAGCAGAGCAATTCTGTTGGTACCGTTGGCCATAGCCGCCGGCAGACCAAAAAAGATGAGTAGTGGTAAGGTGATCAGCGAACCTCCTCCAGAGATGGTGTTGATGACTCCGGCAATAAAGCCGGCCAGTACTAGCGCGAGAAGTTCCCAGGGGAAATCCAATAGGTTTTTGATGAAAGTTAAGGAAATTATCAGAATCCTTATCTCTAAGGACACCACCTAACTTTCCCTAAATTTCTTTCTCGAAAAAGAAAAAGCATAGTATATTTGCACCCGCCGAAAGGCCAACGGAGGAATGGCAGAGTGGTCGATTGCGGCAGTCTTGAAAACTGTTGAGGGTAACACCTCCGGGGGTTCGAATCCCTCTTCCTCCGCTGAATATCTTCATAAGCCCCTTGAATAGGGGCTTTTTTATTTTGGGTATAAGTTTAGGTGTAAGTTTGCTGGTAATTATTATAGCCGAACCTGATTAATTATCTTGAGCTCTAAACAACCTAGCTGTGGAATTTAGAGGCATTTGCAGTTTACTTCGCTCTTTATAGCGAACAGTGTACAAACCTTGACCTGATTCAAAATTTTACATTTTGAAGTAATTCACTGATAAAATTCGAATTTCACTAAAGTCGAAACATGATAATGAGATGGAAAAGGTAACTTAAGAATAGGTCGGTACCAAAATTAATAGAGTTTCGATAAATCTGTAGGTAGAATAAAGAATGGCTATAATATAAAACCAGTTGAGAACCTTATCCATTTTTATTTCGAAACTGTACTTACTGGGAGGCATTGATACTAATTGGAATTTCGAATCACTTAAAAAAAGTTCTTCTTCACGTAAACTGGCTATTCTTAGAGTAATTACAAATCTTCCAATTGTGTAAAATAATAAGATCAGGGTCAAACTTAAATACACGATTCCCTCCCATCCGCTTTTATTATTAAGAAAGATAACTTTCCAAAGTGGGACGGATTCACTTACGATCATAACCTCATTCATTGATGAAGCTATCAACAACAAAATACTCCTAGTAATTATCGGAAGAAAGAAAAGTGTTGTCAAAACCAAAATGATGTACAGCTTAATTCCGGAGTATTTCTTTCTAAGTCTAGACCAATCATCAAACAAACGAGCATTTACGAGATCTAATGTCGATTTATCTGAACACTTTGCAGCCAAAAAATAGGGGTTAACGGATGCTTTATCAAAAATTACGTTGGTGCATTTTGCTTTTCGGATAATTTCTTTGTTCCAAAATGCTACAATCTTCTCAGTCTTTGTTGAGAAGAAGCAACGCGTAAGATTCAACTCGTCACATTTACCACGAATATTAAAATCGAAAACATCTATATCGTTCAGGTTCATAACATCCGATCTGGATACGTCATTGAAACCAAATATTGAAGTCCTTGATATAGCTATGGATGTGAAGTCACCTTCCAGAGAAATGTTCTCTACCAACGTAGGTGATGTTATGACCAGCGATTTCTTGTAGACAAAATCATCTGGATCGTCTTGTGCGCCAATGAATGAGCAATTCACTAAAGAACAACCACTTAAATTTATATGTGATTTTATTTGAACTGTAAAAATACAATTTTCAAAATTGGCTCCAGATCGATCATATTTACCTTCTACACTGATACGTAGATCCTTAAATTCTGTAATGTTTTGTTTAAACATTGGATCTGAAGATGATATGTCCTTCATTGGTCTTATATGAGCAACTGATTAATTAAGAATAAAGATAGCCAATATCCTATGAGAAATTCTGGAGTCTTCAGATATTCTTCAGCATCAAATTTAGCCTGTGTGGCTATTTTACATAATGGCGTTATGAACTACAGCTTGCCTGTATCATAACTACCCGTTATGTAAACATAGCTTTGGTAACGCATAGAAAACATTAACCTTATTTTATAATATATGCCAGTTCGAGTTGTATATTTTGATACTTCATGATTGTCAAGATGGGGGTCATATTAACTCTAGTTGCAATACCATTATGTAACTATTGATCTTTTGTGACCGCTTCCCGATGGAAGAATCAGAATGTAACAATAAGTCAGAGAATCCTAACACCTATATTTCTTAGCAGAAGAAAGAGCGAAATGATTTTAAAAAGACTCTCTTTTATGAATCTTCATTTGGAACCCCCCTGGGTGAAAAATGAAATATACCTAGGGGTGTTTCGTATAGTAGGTATATTAGTCTTCAATCTTTTGAGATAAACTGAAATCACCTATCTTGTTTACTAATATTTAGTAACCAGTTCTTCAATTTCTCCTTGCTATTTATCCCTCTCATCTTTAAAATATTTATTATGTCAATTCCACTAATTATAATAATTGGCTGACCATCGTCAGTAACTTCTTTATAAGCTTGTTTACTTACAAATGATGTTGTCACCAATATACCAAATTGACGATGTCGAATCCTAGAAATTAACCTTGACGCTTCTTTGACCCCAACAGAGTTCTCAAGCGAATACCTCTTAGCTTCAACGGCGAAGTCAACTTCGATTGAATTTGATCCAAGACCAATATTGTACTTCCCTAATGCATCCCTACCTCCATCCGCCCAAGGCCTGGTAAGATCGATGCTCAGAATATTTGAATCCATAAGGACAACAATTTCCCTGGCGCATTTTTCAAATTCATACGGATCTTCGAAAAAATCATATATCATGTGAAGTGAATCCAAATCTTGTTTGGATTTAGGAAGCTGTTCCTCTCTAGTTCTGTATTCTATGGATCTTTCTGAAATTAATGGTAAGTATCTGTTTTTGTTTGCCCAATTAAGGTATGGTAATGGAGTGTTTTTGGTGAATGTGTTACCTTGATTAAGGTCATCGATCCATTCTCTTGTGATAATAGGGATATCCAGAATGGTAAAGATTGCCTTGTAATTCTGGAATCTCTCACCTTTTTGAGATTTCCAAATGGCCACTAAATTATCTGTAATTTCTAAATTTTGAGCTCCCGGAACGGCAAGACCTCGGAAAACAACATCGCGAGATTTTCCTGCCTTTGTAAATACAAAGAATGGAGGAATACTTGTATAATCGTTACTTGTAAGTAAACCAAAATAGTGCTTTAGAATTAGATTTCCTTTACGAGACGTATCATGAAGTTCATGTCCAGGTTTCTTATTATCTCCATAATAAATAAATAGTCCTGATCTTAAATCCAACATATCTGGCCAATCTGGATCGTCCATTGACGAATACAAAACGATATAATTAAAATTCATCAATTTCGCCGTGCCAGTATATCTAAACCCCGCTTGATTTCCACATTTGAGAATTTTACTAATTGGATCATCTCCAGCATTCCCCTTTGAGCCTCCTTTATATATTGCATCAATTATTAAATCAGATGAACTAAGTTGATCAAATGGAAATATATTTTTCATGGATAAACTGTTTTAATAATAGGACTTACTCAAAATGGAGTGAACTAATACTAAGATAAGACGTGTATAGTCAGATTATTCTTTTAAATAGTATAAGCAAGAATTCTTCAGGTTACATTCATCACATTTGGGATTTCTTGCTTTACAAATTAAGGCTGCAAAATCGAGTGCCGCCCAATTAACTTGCCTAGAATTTTCAATATTTACTAGTTCAAAGGCTAATTCTTGCAAATAAGGATCATACCGTATATCAGCTTTCTTTCTCTTTCCAAAGTACCTTTCTAAGACCCGCGCCATATTCACATCTAACATCGGATATGGTTGGTCATGTATTACTGACATTATTGAATAGGCAATGTATTGCCCTATCATTGGTATTGCTATTAGCGAATTATAATCTCGAGGTAATCGCCCATTTCTACTTACCATTTCCACAGATAAAGAATGTAATCTTTTTGCCCTCTGTCGATAAAGGCCAAATGGTTTTAAGGCATCTTCTAAAGCCGATAATTCTGTATTCGCGATAGATCTCCAGCTTGGATAAGAACTTATGAATCCTGGAAGTAGTTTTGCGACGGTCTCTGCTTTTGTTCGTTGCAATAAAACCTCCACCAGAACTTTTTGGTATTTAGAAATTGACTTTCTCCGCCAGTAGAAATTTCTTCCATTCTGATTATACCAAGTCAATATCTTATTTCTAAAGACATCCATTTTTTTTAGCATTAGACATCTTTCACGAATCTAATTTAATAATTGAATATGTACTAAATTGAGTCCAATTCTTAACCCTTGTGGATACTACATGATAAAGATTGGAAACAAGTACTTTTTCATTCTTAGTTATTAAACTCTTTATATTCCAATATTCAGTTTCTGGGATTTTATGCAAGGATTGAAGACCACCATTTGTTGAAATATTGATCTTGGAATTTTGATCATCGAACTCACTATTGATTTGATCAATAATTAGTATCGAGCGATAAAAGCCATCGCCATGCAACAAGTCGTTGTGAAGTGGTTTACAACTACTAATAAATTCGCAAAAATCACAGGTATTATCTCCCGGAGTTCCTAATATGTCAGTCTGATTGGAGCTAATTTGCAAATTAAAATGGTTCTTTAATTTGTGAAGAAACTTTTTGTGCGACTCATAATCATGATCTTCAAATCTAAATTGTGCATATTCTTTATTAGACAGACCCTGAATTACACATGTAATTTTATCGGCATCGTAACCTTTTTCCCAAAAAACTAACCCATACGACTTTAACTGCACCTCATATGCGGCTTTTACTTTATCTATTTTTCCGTCAATATAGTCCCATATTGGTCCACTCTTGAAATCTGTTAGCGTTAATGATTTACCTGATGCATTCAACTCCAACATGTCGACTGTTCCCTTAATAAGGGAGCTTTCAATTTCTACCTCACTTTCGACAGAATCTAATTTATATTTGAGGGTTTCAATTAATTTCTTTGTCTTGTTTTTCTTTACTATATAATACGGTAGAAAATAAGTAACAAATCCTTCCTTATTTTCCATGTCACAAGCCCTAAGTTTCTGTTTAAATATTTTACTCCATATTTTATCGAACTTGTCTAAATCAAATTGTTCATTGATATATTCCTCAATAACACTATGAACTACTATACCTAGAAAAGAGTTTTTATTGAATTTAAATTTTTTATTCTTTTTAACACCGTCACCGAGATTCAACAGATTAAAGTATCTCAATTCACATTCCGAGATAAAGTGAATTTTACTGGGTCCAAATTTTGCTATTTCAATAACCTCATCTCGCATTGGCCAAGATTTTCTAATTGTTGACCCAAGTAAAGAATTGTTGATAAGTCCAAGACATTCTTCTAACTAGATTAAACGTATCAGCAAAGAAGATTTTTTCCGGACTTCCACAAAGTTCAATCACCTCAGTTAACGAGCTGTTTTCTGGGAAGTGTCCTCCTACATAATTCCAGAAAGGATGAACAACAACAATATGGATATCTCTATAAGAAATATATGGTATCCCCTTGTGGGACTTTATATTATTGGGGTCATCAAGAATAGCTTCATCAATTGAAAACGCAAAATCATTAGCCAACTCCAATGCATGAGCTGGCCAATCATTTATTTCAATACTTCGCCAGTCATTATCTAATCCGACTAAGAAATTAGAGTCCTTCATAACACGTAACAAACACACACCTAATCTCCAGTCCAAGATTCCATGATAGTTCAGATTACGATAGTTTTGTAGATCCTTATAAGAAGAAGTTTTACAAACTTTAGCATGTTCCTCGTTTATAAAACTACTCGTATATCTGTTCTCCGGTTTAGGGCTTAGGCACATCTCAACAAAAAAGTCTATTTGCTTATACAAGTGTTCAACAAATCCTGATCCATTTGAAAGTTCATCAGCCAAAATTAATTTACCCACACTTCTTTCTGTTCCATCTTCCAAAAGATGTTCAGTAACAGCTGCTAATTCTATTTCTTCAGGAGAGACATCTCGATCATCTGCCAAACATCGCTGCAATAGGAATGCGGCGGAATGGTAGGCTCCTTTTGCGCTAACCTTTTTCCCAACATCGCGACTGTGAAAAGGATTTATATCAAGCTTAAGATTTAATTCAACCGGGAATAAACGAAAAATGTTGGTTGTCTTTCTTGCTCCTAAAGAGATAGGAGGATTACCTTCTGTTGGACTCGAGCCATTAATGATCCCTTGAATAAACTGATCCTTTACTGCTTCATTGAATCCTCGGCCAAGTTTATTCTTTAAATCTAGAGAAATATACTGATTATGAAGCGGTGCTCTAAGATATTCCGTACTGACGCGCTTCATCCGAAAACCATCGCCGCCGTTTGTGTTTAATCTCCACGTATAATCAGTATTTGATAGGGACACATTAGATGAACCATGTTTTTTCTCTTCGCTATGGCTTGAGGATGCTTCTGAGAACAGTAATGGTTTAGATGTACTTACCTCTTGGTCGACCTCCCTGTCTTGTGGTTTAGGTGAGTAATCTGTTCGGAATGCATTCGGAATAACAACAAGATGTGCGGTCTCTGCATTTTTATCTATCTCATCATCTGGTTTAGTTTGCCCATCTTGATACAACTCGGTCCTTAGAATATTGTTCTGTGAATTTACGATAACCCAGGTGGGAGAACCGAAAGGTTGATCCCCAAAGATTCTTGGAACATATGAATTAGAGGAAAAATCAAAATAGATTTCCGAAATTTTTGGTGTAAGACCAACACTCGTATAAATTCTCTTGTCCTTGGTTTTTTGAGAACCAGGAGCAAAATCAAATATTGCCCTATCTAATGGACGATCAATTGTTTGAGCAGAATAGCTATTAGATCCGTCTTCTTTTTTGAATCCTAGAATCATACTACGTATTCCTGTAGGCATCCCAGACATCGGCAACAAGCCAACTTCAGCCATTGTTTCGGCCAAATCCATAGATGATTGATTCTCATTTAAACTGCAAAATTTATCTTTAAAATCGCCTAACAGCCATTTTTTGAACCCTTCCAAATCATAATCTTCATATAACAACTTATCGACATATAGATTTTGACAGAGGGTTTTGAAAATGTCTCGCCAATTTGATTCGTCTGAAAGCCAATTGAACATGGTATTTATGTTGTCTTTATTGGCAAAAAAAGTTTGAAGTTCACCAAATTCACCATGAACCCCTCCATTAAGTCTATCATATTGATCAAAAAAGTACCTTCTAAGTATGCCTTTAATTGCCATTCTATGAAGAATTTGGGCCTGAGATTGCGAAAGGAATGGTACGGGAGCTAAATCTCCTGTCATTCTCTCCGGGTTGTTAAAGAAAAACTCGTCATGATTTCTTCCACGGCAATAAGTCAATGCTATATTAAAGGCTTGACCAGCTCGTCCTGCCCTACCAACTCTTTGTTGATAATTAAACCTCATCGGAGACATATTTCCTTGATAAATAGCTTGCAATGAACCTATGTCGACACCTACTTCTAAAGTAGTTGTAACACTTAATAGATCAATTTCCTCTACAATCTTATTTTCTCCGGTTATAATTCCCTTGAATAGTCGTTGTCTTTCAAGTTGATTATCCGTTTGACCGGTCAGTTCTTCACACCTCATCCGAATAGAATCTTCTACCCTTGCGAATTGTTGTGCATAGAAGTTTCCTTTCTGCACTTCTCCAGCCTCGAGCTTCATGGAGTCTGTTAACACACTATTGCAGGTCTTACAAATTCCTCCTGAATTATGGAGATGCACCGTTCGGCAACCACCACATCTATAAGCTGTATCATTAACACTGGCGAATTTCAATCTCAAGGATGACAAATTCAACAGACCGTCAGCATGGCTAAACTTATTAGTTATGTCATCCCAAACATGATTTCCAAGTAGTTCAGGATCTAATCCATGTCGAAAAGCTACAGCTTCTATATACCTTCGCAATGCTGGCACACCTTTATAATCCCTTAAACTATTATATTGATAGTCAGAAGGTAAGTACCTAAAGCTATCTCCAAGTATACGAGCCGATGAATTTAGAACCTCAAGATAAATATCATCGTTTAAGGAATTAATTGGTGATTGAATGCCACTTGTAATCATTACTTGTGCTAGTCCCGATGATTCGATGCTGTAGAATAACCGCCCAAACAAGAAGCGAGCAATTTCCAACATGATTTTCTCCCTTATGAAGTTCAAAAGGGACTCGCGTTCACCATCGTTTCGAATTTTGGATGTATTGATTTCAGGAATACCCGAATCCCATGTGAAACAATCCTTCCAGGACTCGGTTCTCTCTAAATATGTTCCCGAGGTACGAACTTCAATTCTTCGATTAGAAGCACTCGGACCTGCTGGATTGATTCCTTGCTTGACCAATCCCCATATTATCTTGTCAATAAGCTTTTCAACTTTTAATGACTTCTTTTTGATATCCAACAGGAATCGTTTCTGTTCTTGATTCGCAATACCGGCGTTCTCCAACACGAAAGCTTGATTAATTTCCTCGGCAGTTTTATCGTCTAATTGTGTTGAATAAAGTTTGGCTTTAGCAGTATCTCCACTTTCTAAACTTCTTACCAACTCAAAGGCTATGTCCACCTCATTTCTCTGGGAAACCAACAGTTCTTTGACAATTTCATTGTAATTTTCTTTTTCAATATCGTTCGCAAATCTCGCCGATTCTTCCCTAGAGTCAGAGAAAGCAACTAGTTTCCTTGGCTTTTTTTCTGATTTAGGTATTGCTTTGAAAAGTTCTTTGGCTAGTACTTGGTTAGTTTTACCAAAACCAGTACGAAACCCTCTAATAGGAGAATTTCTTCGTCTCCTAGTGTAATCCGAACTACAATTGGGACAAATAGGAGGTAATGCCGTTCCCGAATCAGTTGACAAGTTACCTACACTATTAGGAGTGTAATAAAGCCCAGAAACAGTATCGTTTTGAGCAGCGAAATATAAACGACCATCCCTTAAACCTAAATGACGTTTCTCCCATGTGCCATCGCTCAGCAAGTCCTGCACCGCCTGATTGTTTATATTTTTTGGCCAGAAAACTCCGTAGTCATGTTCAGATCTCATTTCGACCCGAGCTGACTGAGATCTCTCCGGAATCCCTTCTATCTCAGGAGGGGTGCTAATCAATTCTCCATGAAATGTGTAATTGTGATCTTTGTGATTTGGTATCTTCGTTCCACCTATCATTGTAGTACCGCAATTTTCACAGTACAGTCCCTCAAAAACTCTCTTTTTGTTATGGGTAATTTGAGATTCTTTGAATAATGTATCAAATGGGCTTGCTTCAATATTACTTGATAAACTTGGATCATCGCTAAGAGTAGCCCATAATCCTTCAATGTTTCTTATAAAGAAATGAAGACGAAACCTTGGTAAATTGGGCTTCCAATTAAGATCCTCATTGTATTCCTTTAAAGCTTCTTTATGTGTGTCCATCAATCCACGAACAATAAGGAGACCCCGAATGGCTTTTTCCAGTTGGTGATCTTCTAAATCTCCAAAAACCTTTCTTGCAATAGATTTGAAATCATTGGCGGCATCTATCAATTTGTCATTATAAACAGGGTAGGGTCGAAATCGTATGGGAGAACTTTCGGAATCTTGAAATTCAAATGCTCGGGTAACCTTTGAACACAGGTACTCATTCTCGTTAATATTTGTTAAGTAACTAAGAAGCTTATTCCCGTCATTTCCGCCCAATTTAGTATCAATGAATTTTGATATTTCGATTTCAAACTCATTCTCTTCAAGGTGATTTGAATCTCTACCATACTTGCCAATTTCAATGAGCATTTCCGAATCAATTGAACCAGAATCAACCTTTTTCGGAAGAATATACTTGCCTGAAATAACATTCATATTCTCTGTTAGCCCAAAGAAGCCTTTAAGAAATGCTTGACTATATTCAAATTCTTCAGTACCCTCTTGACCGTCTAACGATGCAGAAGAGGCTAAAAATCTAATCTTTTTTGAGCTAGGATCAAGCCCTAGCCTGTTGTAAAGCAAACGTAGCAAATATGCAATCTCAGTACCTTCAGTACCTCTATACAAGTGCAGCTCATCAATAACAAGATGAAAGACCCGTTCTGTCTTTTCGACTTCGCGTTGAGCTTCTGTCATATTTTCAATGTCCCAATCTGTTTCAGCATTTAACCATTTTTTGGTTTTATTGAACATCTCTGATTCAACTTCACGCATCAACATGATACTCAACATTGAGAAATTCGTTATCAATACATCTGGTGGGCTTTCATGCATATCAAACCTAGATCTCATTTCTGCACCGTCTAGTTTTTGAAAGTTGGATTCTATTTCCAACTTTTCATCATCACCTAAACTATCATCATTTGCCAAGTAGTTTTGGATTTCATTGCTAGTGTTTCTAATGTTGTTTAGTTCTTTTTCAAGTTGTCGCCATTTAGAAGTGTTTACTTCAATCCCATTCTCTCCAAATTTGTGAAGAGAACCTGAAACTGGTGATGAACTATTATATCGACCAAAAAATAACCTGTGGCCATTTAACTCATTATCGCAGAAGTCTCTAACCTGATTACTATCTAGAGAACTTCTTAACCTGGTCAATTGATCTTCAACAAGGGCGTTCATAGGATAAATAATAATTGCTTTGATTGCAGTTGGTCTTTTTTCATCATTTCTTTGAAGAACCTGATTTGTAAGCCTTGAATGAGATTGACCAACTAATTCAATACCCCTAGTGGGACCTATGCCGCGTGTAAAAGGACCGTTTGCATTAACGCTGCTTCTGTTTCCTATATACTTTGAAAGATCTTTTATCAAATATGCTATCAGCGGAAGTAAGAATGATTCCGTTTTACCAGAGCCGGTGCCCGATGTGATTACGCAATTCTTACCTCTTACAGATTTTTTTAGCATCGAATATTGATGCTCATAAAGCGGGAAATCGCCTGTAAATAAGCCCTTCTTCACAAATTCTTTAAACAGATGAACTTCTTGACTTGTGAATCCAACTAAGTCATCAGTGGTCAAATCTTCAATGCGTTTGGGGCCAGAAGCATATTCCAAAAGTGGCTCGATCCAAGGTTGCCTGTAAATGGTAGCATCTTGATTAAGAAGATTTAATCTGTTTTGTTCAAACTCATCATGTCTCGTCCCAAACGCGGTTTTTACATAAGAAATATATCCATTGATAACTTTATCGAAAACGCCAATAGGATTAATCATAATTTTGGATGTTTTGATTCAACTTTTCTTCAACAACAGAAAGAATTAGGGAGTCAATATTTTTATAGACTCGATAAGGCTTACCTTTTAAATATTCTACACTTGGAATCTCGGCATTAGTTAGAATTAGGCCTCGTTCTAGCCAAAATGGGAGTCCAAGAAATAAGGGGACTAATAAATCAAAATCGCCATTCCGATCAGTTAGTCTCTTTAATAAAACATCAGATTTTAAAGCCATAAAAACGGCAAGGTGTAACTCTGTAAGGACTTTATTACCGTGTTGAGTCTTGACTATGTGAGTGACAGACCTGTCTTTAAAGCCATCAAACCTTACCACTGCACCATTGACTATTGATTGAAGCGATTCGTTAGTTTCATCCCATTCCAAACTTTCAATATTGAACACTCCCTTACGGTGATGATCTGTGGGATAATCGATAAGGTCTCTAAAATGATCTTGTAGTTCATTTACGGATCTTTGTATATAAAAACAAGCCAATTGATATACTACATATGAATTGTTGAATGGGTTCTGAATATCGTTTACAAAATGAATGCTCATTATATCCTTAAGCCTGTGAAATTTCTCTAATTCTCCATCCGGATCGAACAATATTATCCTTGAAGGATACAAGTCCTCGAAATAAGCTGAATGCTTGGTAATTTGAATTTGAATTCCTAGACCTTTACAGCACTTTATAATACTTGACAAATCATCTTTACTGCGATAGCCGGTTAGAAAACCTCTCAAGCCTTGATCGGTTTGTAAAAAGAACAATGACGAAGGACATACTTTAACAAGTCCTCCAAAATCTTGAAAGTCGATATAACCAAGATTTCTCCAGTAGTTCATAATTCTCTTCGCGTAACTTTTACTCACTGATGGTTCCAGTTCCGCAAGCAGTTTTGGAAAATCATATGTGCTAACGTTTGTGCTGAAACCAATATATTGTAAAAGCTTATCTCCCTTTGAATCAAGATTTAATTCGGTTTTAGTCGATAATTTTTGAGCAGGTTGATTGGGTTTAAATAGTCGAAAGAGCGGTCGATGCCATGTGTTAAATTTTACGACGTCACTATCTCTATTGAAATTTCCCGGTATGTCATAAATGTCTCCATTAGACCTCTCTTGGGAATAACGACTTCTTCCATCAAAATCTTTCAAGAAAGGACTGGTTAAATTCGGCGGATCTCCTGAAAAGTCCCCTAATACGTAGTTGTATGAAGATTCCAGTGCACTATTCTCCTCTCTAATTTTAAATTCAGAGGCAATCTGGAAATCAAACGGTAATTGGAATAAATTCTCTTCCCCATCTACCTTCACCAAATCACATATAACTTCTTTATCATCTGACTTTAAGACTGTCAAAGAAGGAGAAGACTGTGGTCCGAGATATCGAAACTTAGGAGTGAATTCCTTGTAGAGAGTTCTTCGGCGATTCGTGGTAAATTCCGTTACAAGTTCAATCTTTCCTTCAATTTTTTTATAGGGACTATAAATCTTGAATATATCATTGAAATATTCCTCACTTAAAGAATTGAATTTTACGGCAAGAAAGTTACTCTCATCTACAGGGTATATTGTTACACCAGGGATACCTTCAATGTTGTTATCTAATATTTGATCTTGGTGGATAACTAGAATAAATGACGGCTCGTTGCTTGGATAGTCTGATTCACGCCACTCATTGAATTCATGATTCTTGGATAACCAATAAACTCTTTTGTTAGTTGAATATCTTCTCTTATTCGACTTGAAAGTGGCACCTTCATTCAAATCAATATTTATTGAAATCTCTTCTGAAGTATCTGCATTCACCGGAGTTACTTCTATTGATTTATCTTCAACAATAATGGTGTCATTTTGCAAGTCGTCTGAGACCGCCCTGAAATAAAATCCTTCAATTGGATCACCCGGCCAACTTGGGACACTAGAAATACATAACTTTAGTGCTATTGGGGGAGTTCGAAATTTTGCCGAAGCGCTGGATATCGAATCTTTCAAAAAATGAACTTGGCAATAATTGTTTAAGAATCCAAGTATGGAACGTTGCAAGGGCGAAGTCTCGGACAAGTAATTCAGCAGAACCTCAGCTTTTGACAATTGAGAACGATGCTTAATAAAAAAGGCTTTCCATTCTTCCAGTGTTATAATCCTTCCTGGGATGAAACCATCATCAATTAATTGGTCAATAATTTCAACAAATTGACTAGAGTTAAGAATCGAGTGCCTCTCAATACGAGAAACGTACTTTCTATTCCAACTACTGGAATCATGACGAATAAACTTCCCTTTAAATCCAGAAAGGTAATTGCAAGACCAATCTTCTAGATTTTCCCATATAGGTTCTAGGTGATCCCGAGCAACAGATGTATTGATGTCCGACCATTTTTTTTTGAGAACTTCATTACCAAAATGATTGATACGATCATACACATTTGCCACAGACATATCACGGCTGTCATCCTCGGCTAGTGCGTAGATCAAAAAGATTAGAAACCCAAAGTATGCAGGGACAGGCCTCCGCAATCTTTTTCCGTTGATCATAATAGCTTTAGAGCTGTCATGTAATTTCTTTAGTTTTCCAAAAAAATCATTCGATCCAATTTCAACTTTGATAGCATGAAAAAAATCGTAAACGTCAAATTTATAGTTGGAAATTTCTTGAAATAAATCATTTGAAACATGAATACAGACTATCTCTTCACCACTCTTTGATTCATTGAAATAGTAATCAATTAAAAGTTTATTCCAAAAATCGTAGTTCGGTGCTTGATCATCATCTTCATTGAATAAAGATGCTGCTGAAGTAGGTTCATAATGATCCTTTTTACGACCATTATTAGAATTATCTGATTCGATTTTTATCTGGCTATATTTTGGCTCGAATTCTTCCCAGACCTCCCTAGAGAGCTTGTTCATATTACCGTGGCTATAATCACCTCCCTTCTCGAGATTCCGGAACATTAAAGTTTGCGCTTCTGTGGATCTAACTGTTCGTCCTAATTTTGCAGCTAAATCTTGAATGGCCGGATTATGTTCGTGAAGACCAACGCCGTTTAATTCCTTGTATAATTTATAAACCAAAATAATTTCATCCTTAGTCCAACGAATGCCCGACTTCAAGTTTTTCTCTCCCCCTTTTACTCGTTTATAAGCCATTTTATTCTATTTGATCTAATAACGAACTTATGTGTTGTCCTAAGTGAAATGCTAGAAGGGGAGGTACTGCATTTCCCACCTGTGTGTATTGAGGCACCTCATAGCTTCGGTTAGATCCTCCAGTAGTTTCCTTTGACTTAAAAACAAACCAATCTGGGAAACTCTGTATCCTTGCCATTTCTCTAACGGTTAACACTCGATTTTCGAAAGGTGAATAATGGCACATATCATCAGGTATTGTGAGTTGCGCCGGCGACGGCAATGAAGAAATTAATGCCCTTTGTGAATGTTTCTTTGTTAGTTCAATACTTAAGATGAATCTACTAAATTCGCTATAGGTTTTAAACAGTTCGTCAAATCCATCTAGTTTTAGTGACAAGTAATTAAACGCTTCCTTTATCAGTTCCCTAGTAGGACGTTCGCCATTTCTTACTTTCAATAATATTTGACTTTCCAATCCATTCATGGAACTTAAGAGTTGGTAGAATAAAAACCTGTTCTTAACCTTTTCAGTATGGCTCCTTTCGTTATGGTTGAGAATCTTATAATCAATGGAAGAATTTGAATTCAGCTCGTTATGTAAACTATGGACATAAGGTGACTTTTGACCTTTTTGGTCTTTACGTAAATCATCTATCGCATCTTTAACCGTAAACCAAGTGTTTGGTTCGAAGGTTATTGGTAACGGGAGTACGTGCCCATCAAATAATTTTAGATCTCTTTCGATGTCATAATAATCGAGATCTTTGATTGTTAGCTGATCCGTATTCTCGCTAGCTTTTTGAAGGAATCCGGATACCTTGTTGAGAACAGTATTGTTTGGACGTAATCCAATCAATTTATTTAAGATGTCACTTCTTAAAGCAATCATGATGTACCTTGGCCTATTTTGAGCCACTCCAAAGTACTTAGAGTTTAGAAGCATACATAATGGGGCATAACCTATTAATGCAAACGCTTTAGCCACTTCAAACCAGGCATAGTGCTTTTCTCCACCATCATTAAAAGCGGATAGTATCCCTTTTACATTCTCAAGTAAAACAACTTTAGGTTGAAGTTTTTCACAGATTTCCGCAAAATCTAAAGGAAGACGGTTCTTGTAATTGCCAAGTTCTCTTCTGCCGGCTAGACTAAAACTCTGACATGGAGGACCTCCGGAGATTAAATCCAAGCTTTTGTTATAAGGATCAAAGATATTCTTATCAAATAATTTACGTCTAAGTTGTCTTACATCGCCAACTAATAAATTCCCTTCTAGATCACCAAGATTAGCATCAAATTCTAACTCACAATTTTCATCAAGTTTAGGGTCTAATAAATTTTCACGAAGTCGCTTGTTGTAATTGGACCGATCATATTTAGAATGAATCCACTTAACATTCTCAGGCTGTTCTTCTATGTTCACACCGAGTATATTATGAGCAAAGGTGTTGCTCGCCATAGGCGAAACCTCATTAGCGAAAACAAGAGAGAATCCAGCATTCTCCATTCCTACTGCCATACCCCCGCAACCTGCAAAAAGTTCAATATGCCTTCTCTTATTTTTCATTATTAATTTCCTTCTGAGTTACCAATAATTCCTTGGGATTAACTTCTAATAATTCTGCTATCATATATAGCACTTTCAAACTTGGTTGTTTCCTGTTTTGAACATAACCATTTACAATGTTGTAACTCTTGCCTAACCTTTCAGCCAGCCATACTTGTTTGATCCCCTTTTGTTCGAGGATTACTTTAATACGATTCATAATTCTTATGCGTTAAGAAAAAAACGGGGGAGTACAATTATCACGAAATAATTGTAAAAATTACTCTAAATTACAATATATTTTTATACCAAGAAAGCTCGGTATAATTTAGGCTAAAGCTCGCTTTATTATCATAGAATTTTAGCTGGTAGTCCCCACAAATTACTTATCTGAGTGAACGGACAAGGGCTTTTACGTTCCCACTGACTTTCAAAACATAGTTCGTTTGTCATAGCTTCTGTTTGACTGCAAATAGGATACATACCACATATTCCGTCTTTCGAAATTCCGAGCAATCTTTCGAAGACAATTTGCTGTGCTTCAAGTTCTAAATACTCAATTGCAGGATTTTCTTTATCAGGTCCTAAAGGTAGATTAGTATTTCCACTGATACTTCGGATCCTCGGAATCCCAAACCAAGATATCATTTCTTTGATTCGATCCAATGGGCTGGTATCATTATAGAGAATCTCAATAATTGGATTTTTATGTTCCCTCGTCGCAATCCTCATATTTTCGAGAAGTAAATTAATATGTTGTAATCCTAACTCGTTGTGAAGAGATTTGTTTAGATAATCTTCAAATACATCAATCGACTCAATTAAATAGTCTTGTATAGACATTTTTTGTCCCTTCGATATTATCCACCTTTCATCTGGGCTAGTATACTTTTCGAATAGAACTCTTCCATCTAGATTAGGTTCAACACGGGAGTTCTGCATTAAGTCATAAAGTGTCCTAGCCGAATCGGGAGCATTTAGTGCTATTATGCACAATGAAATTAGACTTCTCGGGTCTTTATTTAAATTAGGATTTATCAATTCAGCTAAGTGCTCGATACTGAGATAGGGATAAATTGGATGGTCTACTGCGGGATCAAAATATAATTGCATTAACCTGGCCATTCCCTCTTTAACTGCTAAATTTCCTAACTGAAACTTGCAGTTTAGCTTGCCATTACTATAAATTAGATTTATCGTGTTATGAACCTCCCCATTTGATATACCCCCTTACCTAACCGCCAATTTATAGACTCGTACTCAAAATGTAATGCTTTGGGATGCCCATGGAAAAAGTCAAAGCGTTCTTTCCCTTCCTCTAATGCCTTTGAAATTTCAAATTCTTTCAGAGGAATATTGATCGATTGGTTTTGATGTACAAATTGTTTTACTTCAAACAGGTATCGAAAAAAGTATACACTATTTCGTAATCCAAACACGGTGCTAATGTTTTGCAAATAATGGGTGTACTCATGCACAAATGTACCTAGATCCTTTTGTGACATTTTCTCGAGATCAACATCAAATTCGCCGTTAATAAATATTGACAAAAAATGAGGTCTATAAAATCCTCTGATTTCGTATTCATCTTCAATCATGATCGATTTTTTATTAAGGTACGAAATCATGAAACATTTTCGATCAGCGCAAAAAAAATTAGAAATCTATTTTGGCTCTTCGGAATATTCTGATGATATGCTATTAAGCTTTTATGTTATGGTTCAATGGATTTACGTTTCTTAAATGAAAATTGCGGAAGGATAAGGTCAATTAGTTGAAAATGATAATTTCCTTCATAATAGACAATGGATTCTTTTAAGTCATTCAATTTGCACCATTGAAGCATTTCTCTTTTGCTACCGATAGGATCTGAAAAATCCTTAATGACCTTTAAATAATTTTCACACTGTGCTTCTTTCTTGAGCAAGGAGGCTGTAGATTTTGGAATATTAAAAATTTTTTCAATTCCATATATAGAAACAGGAGCCGGTGTATTTCTATAATCAAACCTAACCGACAGAAACTGATAGGTTCGGCTTTTAATTCGAACGCGTTTCTTTCGTCTTAGTTTAATCCAGAAATCTAGGTACAAATAACCATAGATCACGGCCCCTGTTAATGCTTTAATTTTTTTGTAATTGTCCCATCCAACCGGCATTGCACGTTTTATGTACCAGGAATTCTGGGAACGCAAGTGATCCCATGAAAAGAAAATTGTATATCCGGTTTTGTGATTTGTTCTTATCCATTTCAGTTCAATTAGTTTCTCGATATTTGATTCTACATTTGATGTGGATTTCGCATCCATTATAAAGGCTATTTGCTCAATCACAGATTGATTTAGTCTGGTCTTTCCTTCGGGGAAGTAAAGCTTTAAAACAATAAACAATTTAAGAAGGTGTGTTCTTTGGTTTTGTTGAGCATCAAAGAAAGCTTCGCATGGTACTTTTTGATAACTTATTTTATTCGAAACTTTTAGCTGGCTCATAGTGTTGGTCTATTAAGAACATTATGTCTGGCAGTTTATAATATATACCCGCTGTTAATTTAACGTGACCCAGAAGTCCCTGTCTCCTCCAGTTCTTAATTGTTCGAATGTTGACCTTAAAGATTTCAGCGACTTCCTTTTCTTTGAATAAATGATACATTGCCGGAACTTCATCTCGCAGCTTTTTCCTTATGAGCAATTCATCAAGTTTCTTATGGACTTCCACAAATTTTTTCTCCAGAGGATTCATGATTGATTTTATTTAGTTCGCTGATATCGTAATGATTTAACAGAATCCAGGTTGTCAATGACCTCTTTGTCGATGACATAGTGTCTACCAATTCTTGCAGCAGGTAAAAGACCTCGGTTGATATAACTCCGAATAGACTGTTCACTGACCTTTAGAATTTCAGCAGTCTCTTTAACCGTGTAGTTTACAGGTCTATTTTCTGAGGTTTTCTTGTTTAATTCCGTAAGAACCTCTTCAATACTCTTAAGACGGTGGTCAATCTGATCGAAAGGATTTGAATACATAATTCTATCTTTAAATTTTGTTCAAACTTAAAGACTGGGGTATGAGGTAAGCCTAATGTAAGGCTTACCAATTAATCATACTTATTCTTTGATATAGCTTTTTGGAGTTCTTCTTCAGCGATTTCAATGGCTTTAGGATAGCCGATTAGCATATGCTCTATTACAAATTTAATTTTTGGAGCATTTTGCTTAGAAATTCGATTCGTAGAATAATTTGAAATTTTATTATAAGTCTGCTGAAAGTTCTTATCAGACTTTAAATGATAATCGCGGCCATTTACAAATTCCTTGATCCCTGCTAGTACACCAGATGGATGGTTTTCAAAATATTCCATGTATTTAGATTGTTGTAAGTAATAGACCTTGAGTGCATAATGTAGAGCGGTTGGTGTCCTGGACCTTGGAGCTTTTCTAGGTTTGACAGACTCTATTCGTTCCTTAATAAGACCACATATAGCAACAGTATTTTCTGAACCGATCCTGAAACTTTTCAATATTCTTAACCCATTAATGTATGGGTAAGCTGATTTGATTTGTTGAACTATGAAGTCACTTAAAAATAATATTCTATCCTTTGAAGATGATAGATCAGCATAGTCTATTGCTTTTTTCAGGACAGATTTGTCTTTTTGAAAAGAATCATTAATTGAATCCCAGGTCTTATTTAATTGATCTTTAGAAGTAAGATGAGGATTAGTGTAAGCAATGTCCGCTTGAACTGCCATGAAATACTCTTCCTTTAGTCTTGATTCCTGATCATAGGTTTTCTTCAGAGTAGACTCAATATGATTTGACAGATTTGTCATTGAGCGGACCAAGTTGTATGCTTTCATATTAATATCATACAGCCTATTTTCTTTATAAGATTTATCAGAATAAGATGCAGAGGATGTCAGATCGTAATCCTCTATTACATTGTTGATATCGTCAAAATCTATCATAAACTTAGAGTTTCCATACCGAATTCATAAAGTCGACTTTGTCTTCTTCATTCGGTTTATAGTACTTATTAAAGATCTCTAGGCTTTTATGACCTGTATAGCTCATAATCACTTTATCAGGGATCTTCTTGTTTTTCATAATAGTAATAAAGCTTCTGCGCGCAGTATGGCTAGAGATACGCTGAAATAAAGGAGTTTCACTTTCAATGATTTCATTCCCAATCTTGGTTGTTTTTTTAACTAACTGGTCATATCCTAGGGCTTTAAAAACTTCCTTGATGTAATCATTGAATTTTTGATTGGCGATGACAGGGAGGTCGTAATCGTACTTTTTAAGTATGGCCTTGGAGAAATCATTCAGAGGTATATTAAGTAGCTTATTTGAGTTTTTTTTATCACGGATATTAATATGATCGTTGTAAACGTCACTTTGTTTGACTTTTGAATAGTTGCTGTATCTCATTCCTGTTGCACATCCAAAAACGAATAGATCTCGAACACGTTCCAACCTCTTATTATTGCTGAGGTCAAATTCATAAGCTTGAATAACCTGATCTAAAGTCAGGGCTATTTCCTGGGTAACTTCCTTTTTAATGTTGGGGAACTCTTTAAAGTCATCCTTATATGTGTAATTGTTACTCAAGGCCCAGTTCAGGAAAGTCTTAAGTAAACCCATGTTCCTGCTTAAAGTATTGACAGAATGCCGTTTTATTTTAATACAGAAATCTAAAAACTCATTGTAAAATGGTTTTGAGATTGAATTAAAGCTGATCTTTTTATTACGATAATGCTCAAATTCTTCTAATAGCTTTTTATTATACTGATACCGTTTAATGGTGGATTCTGAGTTTCCACTTCCTGATCGGTCATTGATCTTATCGGTGATGAATTGATCATAGATATCGAAGAACTTGCTCGCTTTTGCTTTAGCACGTTTAAATTTTCTATCGAATTCAGCGCGCGTAATATCGATTGTAAGCGTTTCCTTTAACGCCTGATGTCTATGGTGTAGTTCATCCAAGAAATCGGCATAACGTTCAATCTGGCGCTTTATAGAGCGCATTTCATTAGCCTTTTTAGTTCTTCCAGTTAGATCCTTTGGTTGACGTAGCTCAAAGTTCCAATCATCCGGGTGAATTACCTCACCAGTCGAATAGACAAATTTCTTGTCCTCTTCCTTGAAGTAAGCGATCATCCTGATAGAAGTAGGGCGATCTTTTTTACTGTCTTTTAGATTGAATGTACTCCTCATATTTTTCGGCGGGGTGTAAGTAGAGGTGTAAGTTTTGCTATATTTAGCTATATATTTCCACCTATAACTAAACATAAAAATACGGCTTAAATAGCGTAAAACCTTAGGAAATACAAGTTGTTGAGCTATAATTAGCAATAAAAGGTTCAATTTCCTCTTCCTCCGCAGCCAAAACGCTTCACCGAAAGGTGAGGCGTTTTTTTATTACCAGAACGTCAAAAGCTTGCTTTTGTAAGTGAAGGGGAATAAAAAAAGGACTGCCAAACGCAGTTTGGGAGCGTTTTGGCTGCAGGGTTCCTTCCCTCGGGATCACGACCGAAGGGAGTAATCCCAGCCTATCAATGCCACCGCACCACCTGGCCCCTCGCTAAACAAGGTCCACAGGACCTTGTTTGCCTCCGGCACGTTCGGTCCGGGATCACGACCGAAGGGAGTAATCCCATTAAACGTTAACATGTGGAGAATCTTCTTAGAATGATTTTGTTCAACAATCATAAAACAAAAAAGCGGCCCGAAGGCCGCTTTTCTCCCGAATCAAATTAATCAAGATTACCTTTTGATTAATTTTTTAGTCGTAATACCGGATGTGGTCTCGATCCGGACCATATAGATCATTGAATTTAGATCGGACAAATCCAATTGAAGCATATTCTTAGAATCCGTCAACTTTTTCACCTCTCTACCTTGCAGATCGTAGATCGTTACATGGTTGATGGATGTGCGAGGTGATGCTATGTTCAGCACACCAGTTGTCGGGTTAGGATACATACCTATGGCCTCCAGGTCGATTTGTGCCGTAGACAAGATCTGTGACTCAAATTGCACGGTAAACCTTCCCGGTTGGTCACTTGCCCCTGATCTGAAGCTATATTCCTCCTGGGTCAGATCCGTGACCGTTCCAAATAAGTTGTCGATCAGATAAATAGAGCGACTTCCAATCTGAGTACCCTGTACCTGGGTCAGCGCAATGGTGTATTCCAGGTCTGCCTCTACCAAGGTCGAGAAGCCCAATGAGATCTTATCATCCTGGTCAAATTGCTCCAAGGATTGAATGGTCAATGCCTTGTTGGTGCCGCTGATCAGACTATAGAGCGACACTGAAGTATCTATCCTGTTGGTATCTCCCGCATCCAGGCCATCGGTTGCCTCTGGGCTATAGGCTATCAAGGTATTGCTACCCAACGGATATTCATAGGCATCATTGCTAACCCGCAACCACATTCTATCCAGTTGCAGGTCTTGGGTTCTCAGGGTTGTATTACCCGAGGTGCGACGCATGCTATTGGTAAATGTCACCGTACCAGCGGAGGTCGCCAGGACACCAAAACCTTGAGCCGTCGAGATGATGCCATTGGGCTGTGTAGTCCCACCACCATCATTGGCCGCTGCCAATCCACCGGATACGTCGTTATAAATGGAAATATCATCCATGGAATAATTGTTGCTGTAAGGCCCTGGTATACCGGAACTAGGCGCCGTAATATGTTCCCAGAAATACACATTGGACAATCCATTGGCAGAGAGGAAATCATCTGCCGAGATCGGTGATGCATAAGGGTTAGCGTAGATGTTTGGAGTTCCGTTTGGATTTACTCCCACACCATTGTAGACTTTATTGACTACCACATCACCGTTGTTGAGTGTTCCTCTGTCAAAGGTCAGGTCTACTGTACCACTGGGGTTATCTTGAGGGAAGATCAAATACGCCTCTCCCGAATTGAGTGGCCCATTGGTATAATGTTGCCAGAAGTTTCGGTTGTCATCGGCGAAATTAGTGGCACCCGGAACAGAAGAATTGGCAATGAAGTTAGATGGAGTGTGATATTGAACATTACGCACCCCTGCAAAAACATTGATCCTTGTTTCCGAACTCATAGGGCTACCAACCGCCATAAAGTCTGCTCTCAATAGATTTGGAGTGGTCACTTCTACTTGGATGTTACCGTTATTGATCACCGAGGCTTTGTTGTCATCCTGAACAACTATACCTTGATGCTTGACGATCAAATTACCGTTGACCACTAGATCGCCTTGAATATCTAAATAATCCCCGGCTTGTACAGTTAAGGTATTTCCTGCAAGAATTTCAAGCGAGCAGGCCTCAAATCCACCACCTTCTACGGTGGTGTCATAATCTGTGGTCAAAATTACTTTGGAAGCAGAATCTGGGGTCCCATTGGACCATCCTCCTCCTGTAAATCGAGTTACATTTGTACTCGACGGATCTGTTGCATCGTAGGAATAGGTGATCACCAATTGAGGCGCATTACCGCTGCTACCTTCATAAGAATCGCCAACAACTTTGGCATTGGCATTGGTCAAACTATTTCCCGTTCCTTCTATAAAAACCGCAACACTGTTTCCGGATTGCCAGTCGCAGCGATCCACCACCTGTTGAACCAGAGAAGAAATATCAGACGTACGCTGGTCTGTACCGGTCTGTCCTACTGCCGACCATAGCTGAGGATTCCAGTAGACTGATCCACTTACACGATCCCGATTGGTCACGTTATAGTCCTCAGTACCGAATGCTTCGGCATTGGCCGCATCCTGCACATAGAGCAACAATTCTGCTCGCACGCTATTGGTCTCGTCGGATCTGAACTGAACATAGGCGTCGGTAATGGTGGCCCCTTGGGGTACCACGATCTCATTGAATCGCAGGCCGATCTTTTGATTTCCTCGACCTCCGTCATTGTCATTATTGACCATCTCTAAATCCGAACTGGTCGAATACATACCACCATCTTCCTCTTCTTCTACATCGTCTTTCCCTATTTCAATACGTTTAGAAATGGTCGTCGAAGTGATATCTCCCACATGGATGTATTGCATAGCGCTTACATCACCACAGGCATCGGTGGCTATGGCTTCAACTTGGTGGCTACCATTGCCAAAGGAGTGTGTTAACTGATATGGAGCCGTATTATCCGTTGCGACTAGTGAACCGTTAACCAGGAATTGAACCTGTTGTATTCCGGCCCCCAGATCACGGACATCAACATCAAAATCGATATTGCTACCGTTGGTGTAGTTGCTTTCCATATCCTCAAATGCTATATCCAAAAGATTACCAAACTCTGAGGAGTTGTAGCTATATGTAAAACTTAGTACAGCTGCATAGCTAGGGTCGTCATCATAGGTTCTCGCCCTGCGTTTAGCAGTTGGGTCGGTCAGACTCTGTCCGGCACCTTCAATTTTGAATACGACACTATTGCCTGACGCCCAATTACATCGATCCACCACTTGTTGTAATAAACTGGTTAATTGAGGGGTTCGTTGAGCCGTACCATTTGAACCTACATTCCAGGTAGGCGGAGTCCAATTCACAGCACCACTGACCATATCGCGATCTGTCAGATCGTCGTCTGCGGTACCAAATGGATCCGCGTGGTCCTCATCCTCTGCATAAATATTGTATTCCGCGTTGGCATTATCGTGGAAACTGTCTGATGTAAACTGAATTCTGGCAGAAGTAATGGTCGCACCTTGTGGGATATCAATGCTATTGAAGCGCAATCCGATCTTCTGATATCCTCTGCCCCCGTCGTTAACGAATTCCAGGTCAGAGCTATTAAAGTACATCGTACCATCTTCTTCTTCCTCAATGTCATCATCTCCGTTACTGATAGCCACAGAATCTGATCCACCAAAACTTCCCACATTGATAGAGATGGCATCACTGCCGGACTTGCCGTCGGTTGCATTGGCAACTGCCCGAATCTTATAGCTACCTACACCGTAGGTATTTGTAAAAGAGTAAGGTGCCTGAGTATCGGTGTAGACCAGGCTGTTATCAACGTAAAACTCTACATTGGATAATCCGGCTCCGTCATCCAGGATATCGACGCTCAACTCCAGATTGGATCCGGAAGCATAATTTTGGGCCGTGTCCTCAGGAAATTCCACAATTGGGACATCTCCAACAGGATAGATGGTCACCAAGCTTCCATTGGAAGGATTCCAAATATCCAGATTAGCTGGAATGGCAAAAGGGTCTGTATTGGTGTTCTCGCCCACCGATGGCGCATTGTCCACGCGGATGGTGCGCAATTCGATCCTGTCGGTACCTACAAATATCCACTTAAACTGATTGAAAGAACCAGAATCACGGGTCCAAACTTTGTCGTCGTCATTGACCCTTGTTGGAGCTCCCCAACAACCTTCACCGGCATAAACGGTTCCACGCGTATCATCTTGAATAAAGCCCAATTCACTTCCCGCGCCAGTATCAGGTCTTACCGGCCAAGTTGTCTTAACGGTGTGCGAATCGCAATCGACAACCAAGCGGACGCCCTCATCATAGAATAACTGGGCCCAGGCATTGTAAATGTCTGTACCTTCAGATTTTCCAGATGTATGTGGGGTCATGGGTTTGTGATACTGAGCCGTCTTCCAGATAACATCCGGATTGGCCGAGAGGTCATTGGTAAGCCAGGTCAATTGGTTGCCGGTTACCGAGATCTCGGAATTAAGCGTATAGGCCCTGACCAGATTGTCTCCAAAGGTAACGGCATAATAGGAATCGGAGTCTGGGGTGTCAAATAATTCATAGATCACACTCGCTCCTTCGTGATTACCTCTTGCAGCCACGATCGGGAACATACGTCCATCTGCCGCCGTGGTCAATTGCCAATCGTCCATCCAGTTCTGCCATTCTCCATTGGTGTCCGCATTGGTCATATCGCCACCAAAGAAAACCGCATGCGGCTTGAGCTTTGAAACCAAGGAGTTGGCATTTTGCCTAGGTGTTCTGTTATTCCTGGAGTCTCCTCCTGCAATAAATGAAAGTCTGCTCAGATCGTTAGGTGCAGTTCTGAACCAAAAGCGAGAACTGGTCCCTTCCGAATCGTGAATCACGAAGTAATAGTTCGTATTTGGACTGAGTCCGGTGAGTCTCACAAATTGATTGCTCATCCCTCTGGAGGCAACAGATCGATCTACCGTTTTGCTAAAGGCATAGTTCAGGTAGTTTGTACCATGATCCGTTGTTCCGTAGTACACCACCGGGTTAGAACCTGAAGTCTGATTCCACGCAATAGTAATGGTAGTGGCAGGATCATCATTGATAATGATCCGGTATTTATCGTTTCCGGCCCATGCAGTTGCACAGACAAATAATAAGCAGGTTAATAACTTCTTCATGATTCGGTTCTTGAAAGTTGATAAGATTTAGTTGGGGTCTTAAAGGCAGATTGGGCACCTATGAGCATGAAGGCAATTAAGGGCACCAATCCGTGGGGCAATCGATAAACTACCTGGTAGATGGACTGATTAAGTGTCAGCCCCAGCATATCGTAGTGTATGGTTCCCGTTATACGGGCAAATGCCGTCAGGAATCCCCAGATCGCTGCATAGGCAAGGGCATACCTGGCCATTTTGGGAATAAATATCAATACCGCCAAGGCTATATCCAGTATCCCGGCTATATTCAGGAACAATCTGGCCGTGGTCTCATTCACGCCAAGACTGGCTATGGTCATATCTATGAATTTTCCTGGTACCGGATAATATCCGATAGCATATAATCCGTGGGCTGTAAAAGTGAATGCGATCAATATTTTCAAGGTAAACAGCAGGCGCTCACGCTTAAAGGACTGATGGGTCACATATAAAAGCAAGAACGGCATGGAGAATTGAATACTATACTCGAAGAACTGACCGTAGTGAAAGAATTTCTCCTTCATATATAGGGCGGACAACCCAAAGAGGAGGATACCTCCTATGATCAGTACAACCCGGTTAAACCGTCTATTGGATTTGGTAAGGGTCAAGGCGGCAAGGCAGGCCAGGACGAATATCCAGCCCGTTATCCGAATGGAGAGTTGAATTCCCGTATCTACTGCAGAACTACCAACATAGTTAGACCAATCTGTTGCAAACAGACCTTCTACAACGGGTTTCATGATACCTTCGTCCCAAAGTAATGCACGAAACGGGGCATCAAAGAATAAGAATTGATAGGCACGACCGGCAAAAACAAAAGCCGTCGATAGTGTAATGGCCTTAATCAGCCAGTTGTTTTTTGAATACATATCAGGGGGCTTAAGTTTATTAATGTAAGTCTACCCAACCGGAGTTGGTATATACGCGGAGCTTGTTGGTCGAATCGTCATAATAGACGTCTCCTCGCTCCGGACTACTTGGGGCGCTACCTGGTTTGATATTGACCAAGGTCTCTATGGTGACGTGAGAATCGGTCTCCAGGGTCATGGCCGTGGTCGAATTCCCACTGGTACCTCCTGTTCCATCTCCGGAATAGAAGATTACCTGCCCATTGTTACGAGCATGTCCAATCTCCAGGGTATGGGTATTGTTGTTATGGCGGAAAAAAGCCATTTCCCCTGTTCCTGAACTACCGTCCCATAATTCGAGAGCGGTGTGCACCACATCCGTCCCATCATTGGAATTATCCAGACGAATTGTCGTGGTATCATCCTGATCGTTGGTTATATGGAGTATATCGTTTGGAGATAGGTCGTCTTCTCCTATTCCCACAAATCCATCTTCACTTAGCATCATGGTTACTGCGGATGTCGTACCGGATTGTGCTCCGGAATACATATAGACTTCACCGTCCGCTTTGGCATGACCAAGTTCTAATCTGCGGTCCCCATTACGAGCTCGGAAATAAGCTTGAAGCCCTGTAGTTGTACTTGACTCATTGCTCCCATCCCAAAGCTCAAGGGCTGTGTGTATATTTCCTCCACCATTTCGGGTGTTATCAATACGAATGGTCGCCGTTTCAGAATCTGAGTCGTTGGTCACGTGTATCAGATCCAGCGGATTATATTCATTATCGCTACCAATATTCAGAAACCCTTCGTTGGATAGATACAACTGTGCTCCGTCCGGGTTTTGGGTAGTCCCTATATAGAATCCGGAATCGGACCCAGTAGAGGTATTCTCGGCAGCAATCCACCAATCTTCAGACCGGGCACGGAAGCGAATATTCTCACCCTGGGAATCCCAGTCATCCGCACCTCCACCCATATCGACGTCACCATTGACATCAAGATACTCCTCTGGGCCAGCGTCGGTATTGATACCGAAGAATCCTGTAGTTCCATCCAAACGCATCCGCTCTACCCCATTGGCCACAAAAATAATGTCCTGCTCGTCCATGGTCCCAAAGACGTTAACCGTGTCGTCCGTACCATAATTTCCATCGATTGACCAATCGCTTGCATTTGATCCAGCCATGGTCGCCCACTGAGATCCATCCCACCAATAGAATCCCGGGACGACATCATTGGGTGCAGTACCGTCTGTTGCGGTGTTGAAAACCAAAACGCCTGTTACAGGTTCCGGTGTTACCGGAGCGTTTACGGCAGTTGATGTAAGAGCGACTCTTGGGATAAGTAATCCTTTGCTGGTGGATTCGATGTCCAGCATAGCTCCATCTGCTGGAGTCGTGGTGTTGATCCCGACCTGAGCCTGCAGCTGCAAAGCGGCCAGAATGAAGGTCAAGAATAAAAAGAATATGTAGGGGCGTTTAATGAAATTCTTATGCATGGTAATTGATTTGGGTCGCCCAAACCTAAACAAAATGACGTTGAATTACATATTTTTTCGATGAAATGCACTTTTATCAATTTCGTTAACTATTTACGGAGCATTGTGTTTAGTTTTCTTAAGATTTGTTTTTCAAGTTGTTACGGCTATAAAGCTTGAACAATTATCAATTTTTCCCGTATTCATTTTTTTTTCATAATCCTGATAATTGTTTCATTGTAAAAGGTATTTCTATAAAATAGTGTGAATAAATCCAATGAAAATAATCCAATTCCCACCCATTCAGTAGCTCATTCATGCCTTCGAGATAGCAATTAACCTTAAGCATGGAAATCATTTACTTTAAATTTACAAGACCCGCAATTTGGCCTGCTACGACAAAAAAAGCGGCTCGAAGGCCGCTTTTCACCGAATTAAATTAATCAAGATTACCTTTTGACCAATTTCTTTACAAGGTGTCCACTTGCCGTGGAAATCTTTATCATATATATGGACTGATTTAGATCATTGATGTCCAATTGTGTAACTCTTTCATGTACAACCTGACTTAGAACTTCTCTCCCTTGTAAGTCAAATATCTTTACCTCGGTAATTGGGCTTTGGGGAGATGCTATGTTCAATACCCCATCGGTAGGGTTTGGATACATGCCGATGGCTTCCAACTCATTCTGAGAAGTGGCCAGAGTCTGGTACTCAAACTGAAGCGTAAAGCGTCCTGGTTGATCCCCTGCTCCTGATCTGAAGCTATGGCTCTCCTGGGTCAGGTCCGTGATCGTACCCAGCAGATTGTCGATCAGATAGATCGAACGATCTCCAAGCTGTGTCCCTTGTGTCTGGGTAAGCTCGAAGGTGTATTCCAGGTCTGCCTCCACCAAGGTCGAGAAGCCCATGGAGATCTTATCCTCCTGGTCGAATTCCTCCAATGACTGAATGGTGAGATGTTTATTGGTACCGCTGATGGTACTGTAAAGCGATACCGAAGTATCCAGCCTGTTAGTATCCCCGGCATCCAGACCATCGGTAGCCTCTGGATTGTAAGCGATCAGGGTATTACTACCCAACGGGTACTCAAAGGCGTCACTGCTTACCCTAAACCACATCCTATCCAATTCCAGGTCTTGAGTCCTTAGGGTCGTATTACCCGTGGTCAGGCGCATACTATTGTTAAAGGTGACATTACCACTAGAGGTGGCCAGTACACCGAATCCTTGAGACGTCGAGATGATCCCGTTAGGCTGAGTACTGCTGCCGCCATCGTTGGCCGCTGCCAATCCACCGGATATGTCGTTATAGATCGAAATATCGTCCATGGAATAGTTTCTACCGTAAGGACCAGGTATACCGGAATGAGGTGCTGTAATATGCTCCCAAAAGTAAACATCCGTTAACCCATTGGCCGATAGGAAATCATCCGCCGAGATCGGCGAAGCATAAGGATTGGAATAGATATTTGGTGTTCCTGCGGGATTTACACCAGCACCATTGTAGATCTTAGGAACTGTAACCAGCCCGTTGTTCAGGGTTCCTTGGCTAAAGGTCAAATCGACAGTTCCACTAGGGTTATCCTGAGGGAAGATTAAGTAGCCTTCCCCTAAATTGAGATTGCCGCTGGTATAGTTCTGCCAGAAATCACGGTTGTCGTCAGCAAAGTTTGTCGATCCAGGAACAGCGACATTCGGGATAAAATTTGACGGAGTATGGTATTGAACATTACGTACACCACCAAAGACATCAGCACGAGTTTCTCCGCTCATGGGACTTCCCATGGCCATAAAGTCATCTCGTAAAAGATTAGGGGTTGTGACCTCAACATTGATCGATCCACTATTAGTTCGCTTCACAATTGCACCGTCATCAACCTGTACCAGGCTTCCGCCATGCTCTATAACCAAATCTCCACGAATAGTCACACTTCCATTGATCTTAATGTGATCGCCGGCCGCAATGGTCAAGGTAGTCCCACTGTTCACGATCAACTGACAAGCTTCAAAATTTCCTTCTATGGCCGTCGAATAATCGGAAGTTAAGGTGACCAAATCCGAAGTCGTTGGACCTACACCAGAATCCCACCCTCCGGCTGTATACCCTTTGCTGCTTCCGCAGGAAAACGTCTGGTGAGCACCGATATCCGTCGAACCTGCTCCCGGCAGACTATTTCCAAAGTAATCGATTCCTCCATTTCCGGCCATGGTAACTCCCATATCAATGGCTGGCGAACTTGGTGCGATCTTGTAATCTGCAGGATCTAATCCTCCGGCATTGGCTAACAGTGGCCATCCATTGGGCGGATAAATGTCATTAGGTCCCATGAAATAAGCATCTGTAGGAGCCTCTTTATTGTACATATTGTTGTCCATTATATTTCCGGCACCAGCACCCGCTTCTTTGACGTAGGAAATAGTGCTGCTTCCAGAAACATAGAATAGGTTGTTCTTAACCTCGTTATTGTCCGTCAAGTTCTCAAACTCGATATGGGCATCGATGTCAACTTCCCAGGTATCTTCAATGTGCTTACCAATGAAAAAGGTATTGTTGTATACTGAATTATTGAATGAACCTACATCAGGGAGTGATGGACCAAAATAATTGGAAAACCACACCGCCGATCCGGGTTGTCCATTGCGTTCTCCCTTGGCAGTAAACATTTGTGGATGGGTCGCAATGGTGGGTTCCGGGACTATAGTATTGTCAAACTTAACTCGCCAACCATCATTTATACTGATGTTATAGCGGTATATACAATTAGTATTATCCCCCATATACTCAGCAAAACCACCAGCATTGTCCCAGCTCAAATTGTATTGGATGATCACATTGTCATTTCCGATATCGATATGTGCCCCACAAGAATCTTTAGGCCCATGTGCGTGGGAGAACTCATTGTATTGTAGGAGTCCGTTATAGGTCCGAACACACCAGAAACCACTACCTCTTCCCCGTTGTCGTGAAGGTGAATGTCCAACGTCCATGGTATAATCACCAGTGTAGGTAATTAGGTTATTCTCGATCAGGTAACCATCTACCTCGAAGAAAACGATGCCCGACCCACCGGTATGATGGATATAGTTGTTCGTAATGGTCACATTCTTATGGATGTTCGAAGTGGCAAAAGTTCCCCATTTATTAATACTCACTCCGAGTATACCAACATCGTACAATTCACTATTCTGGATGGTAATTCCGTCAAAGTAATTTGGATCAGTAGCTCCGAAGCCAGTGAATTGAATAGCAAACCCATTATACTCGCCTTTTGAGTCTGGGTCGCGGGGGTATATATTATGAATCTTCATGTTGTCAAAAACAAAGCTTCTTCTGAGACCATTCTGCGAATTGGCATAGAAACCATACCGCTTCTGTTCGGCTCCGTTAGTACAATCTGGATTGGTACAAGTATCAATTATTCCTGTATCATCGTCGGAATTGTTAATAAGTTCTAAATCCTGAAAAGTCAGGTATTCTTTACCACTCGCATTAATGCACTCCTTATAATTATATCCGTTGATTATAGGCCGGGCATCACCGCCATACTTTCCAAAAACGATCTGGTTTCCTGCGGTTCCACTAGAAGGTGGTATGAGTTTTCCCAGAAACTCCTCTCCGGATTTGAACAGGATTTGATCTCCAGGTGAGAAGGTCGATGAATTGACTTTGCTCAGTGTTTGCCATGCCTCTGACTCGGTGGTTCCAAGTTTCAGATCGTCTCCACCAGTTGCATCGACATAGTAAGTTGTCTGAGCCATAGATAAACTAAAGCACAAAAAGGTCAGGATAGGTAGTATTCCTTTTTTCACAGTTGATAAGTTTTGGTTGGGGTTCATAATTGGGGGCTTAAAGTAGATCGCTAATATAAGAAAATTCTTCATTTTATCGATAAAACACCTTTTTTATCGTTATAATGCATTTTTTTTATATGTTTGTACGTGCAATTCAGATAATAATATGAACCACATTCTGGTTTAATTACTTGAGTTTTTAATGTTTTAAACGCATTTTGAAATTAGAAGTACTACAAAAACTAATCATTCATAACGCCCCTGAATCTTATGAACCGCTTCTACACATTTTTGAAAAAGAGGATTCCTTTTTACACTAACACATTAATTTTGATCTTGATGTTTGTATCCAGTATAGGTGCATTCGCTCAAGTAGGAATCAACACTACCACTCCAGCAGATGGAGCCATGCTGGATATCGAGTCTACAAGCAAGGGATTATTAATTCCCAGAGTAGCATTAACATCTACAGCAGTAAGCGCACCAGTAACCCCAGAACCGGTAACAGGTGTCTTAGTTTTCAATACAGCAACTGATGGGACCGCTCCCAATGATGTTGTACCTGGATTTTACTGGTGGGATGGAACTGAGTGGGTAACTCTCGAGGCTGCCGCCGAAGTAAGCCCTGACGATTTAGATGAAAAGTGGGATCTGGAAGGAAATGCCGGAACGGATCAGGATGTCAACTTTGTTGGGACAACAGACAATACCGGACTGACCATGCGCACCAACAATACGGAGCGTTTTCGTGTTACAACACAAGGAGGCGGACAAGTTATAGGTATGCAAGATGGTACGCCTGGAAACCCATTCTATTCTTTTAATAGTGACCCTTCTGCCGGACTCTGGACTAATGCAGTTGGAGAGCTCGATTTTTCCATCAATAGTTACAGATATATCAACATCAACGGAAATGCGACCGGAAGTCAGCGAGGAGAAGTTACTTTGAACCCCGGTAGTTTTGACATTGATTTCATCGTTCAGACAGCCAATACAAATGCAGCTATGGTTGTAAACGGTGAGAATGACAACGTTGGTCTGGGAACAACTGCTCCGGATGCTAGCTCGCAACTACAATTGGCGGACCCGGATAAAGGATTACTGATCAACAAAGTTGTGCTTTCCGCAACGGACAATGCATCGCCCATCACATCGCCAGCAACAGGGCTTATGGTATATAACTTAGTCTCTGCTGGTAGTGGAGCAACTGCCGTTTCTCCAGGTTTCTATTCCTGGGATGGTTCGGCTTGGGTACCTTTTGTAAGGAGCATCGATGATCTTTCAGACGCCAGATCAGACGTCGACGGCTCCAATAACGGATCGTCCGTATTTTTTGGAATCGATTCAGGTGCCAGCGATGATGGTACTAATAACAAAAATGTCGGGATTGGATATCAAAGTTTGGTGTCAGGTGCCGGAGAAAACAATACGGCAATTGGATATCAATCTGCCGGATCTACTGCTGGTGGTTCAGGTAATACCGCAATTGGAAAAGGAGCCTTGACCTCCAACACTTCAGGTAATAACAATACCGCTATTGGTCTAAACGCTTTATCTTCGAGTACTACCAGTGGTGGAAATATCGCTATAGGTAAAGATGCCATGAGCTCCAGTAATGGCGCTACAGCAAATGTTGCCATCGGAACCAATGCATTGCAGGTTTCAACAACCGACGGGAATACCAATATTGCGATGGGAAGTAATTCCATGCTCGCTAACACAACTGGAAGTCAAAATGTTGCTCTTGGAGTATCTACACTTCGGGAAAATTTAACAGGTGGTAATAATATGGCCTTAGGTGTGTATTCCCTTCGATGGAGTACAGAAGGCGAAGGTCACACCGCTGTTGGCCCATACGCCTTGAACAAGTATGTGGGTCCATCCACCGACAAGGGAAATACAGCCATAGGTAATTTAACTATTAACGCCCTTACTACTGGAGGAGGTAACGTCGGAATCGGATTCGAATCTTTCCGATTTGGTCTTCAAGGGGACGACAACACCATGATCGGGAAGTTCACTGGTTTCCATGCCGGTAGAGATGGAACCAAGATCGACGAGAATGTGTTTATCGGCGCCTCCGCAGGTTTTGCCAGCACCGGCAGTAGAAATGTCTACATTGGAGCCTCCGCTGGATCTTACAGTGTTGGAGGACCACCTCCAACTACCTACTCCACAGGTAGCGACAACGTATTTATTGGCAACTCCGTAGGAAAGAACTCTACTGCGGGAGCAATGTCAAACACCTTATTGATAGACAATTCTAGCACAACCCAATCCCTTATCTACGGAGATTTCTCCAACGACGAAGTTGGAATCAACTGGGACTATTCCACTACGCCAAGCTTGCCAAACACTTTGTCTGTAAATGGAGACGCCTCTAAAACGACCTCTGGTAACTGGCTGGCCAATAGTGATCGCCGATTAAAAAAGGATATCAATACTATTAAGCCCAATGAGGCCTTGGATATGATCACCCAATTGCGAGGAGTGACCTATCATTGGAATGACAACCAAACTGGACTTGATCGTCCTGAAACGATACAGTACGGATTTGTTGCACAGGAATTGATGGAAGTTTTCCCCGAGAAAGTAACCAAAGACGGTTTGGGCTTCTATCAAACGGCCTATGGTGACTATGACGCTCTATTTGTTCAAGCCTTTAAAGAATTGAAAGCCCAGAATGAGGAGAAAGATGAGCGTATTGCCGAATTGGAAGATAAATTACAACAAATGGAGGCCTTGGCAGACAGACTTAGCGCCCTGGAAACAAAACTAGGTGTTGGAGAGACGGATTCTGCAAAGAACGAAGACTAACTCAAAACATAACCAAATAAAAAAGAGCCCTTAATCGGGCTCTTTTTTTATTATCGGCTATGGGTTCTATCAATAGAATTCCACCGCTCCAGTTGCAATATCATACATCCCTCCTACGATAACAATATCACCGCTTTCTTCCATATCTCGTAAAACCGCACTCTTGAGGCGAATATTATCCATGGTCATCTCGACATTCTTCTTGGCGACCTCATTGACAAATTCGATATTGGCGGAATTGCGCTGAGTCTGGTCCGTAGGTTCTGGTACAGATTCTACGGCCAGCTCCAACTTCTGGATCAGGGTGGTCAAATTTCCGAGCCTGGCATGATCACAGGCGCCTTTCACCGCTCCACAGGCTGTGTGTCCAAGGACAACCAGCACTTTAGTCCCGGCTAGTTTACAGGCAAACTCCATACTTCCAAGTATATCGTCATTCACGAAATTTCCTGCGATTCGAATACTGAACAGATCACCGATTCCTTGGTCGAAGATCAACTCTGCAGAGACCCTTGAATCAATGCAGTGTAGGACCGTGGCAAAGGGATATTGACCTGTAGCCGTGTCCTGTACTTGTGAGCCGAGATCACGACTAACTTGCTGGTTATTTACAAATCGTTGATTACCTGCTTTTAACGCTTCCAGAGCGGATGCCGGGGTAAATGCGGCTTGAGTTTCTTTTGTTTGTGCTTTCATATTATTGTTGGCCATATTCGGCCGTCTTAGGATTCAACTTAAAGAACTTGACATAACTTTCAGGATTTTCCCTGGTACCACGCTCGGAAACTAAAGTTATCGTAATATTTCGGTTTTTAGCTTTTTCGACGAAATCGTCCAGGATCTCCAGTATATCATTGTCTAGGTAACGCGTCTTTCTAACATCTAGTTCCAAGAAAGTGCCTTCCTCCAACTCATCCAATTCCTTCAAGATAGCACCTTTGTTAAAGAAAGTTACCTCTTCTGCCAAGGTCATCTTCACACGACTTACGCCATTGCTTTTATCTTCAATATGCAGGAAATGGGAATTTTGATAACTCTTGATCAGTATGATCACAATACCAACTCCTAAGCCAAGACCAATACCAACCAGCAGATCGGTGAAAATGATTCCCACTATAGTTACGATATAAGGGACAAACTGTTTCCAACCTTTGGCGTACATCTCTCGGAACAATGCTGGTTTCGCCAATTTATATCCAACAATGAAAAGTACTGCCGCCAATACAGACAGTGGTATCATATTGAGCAGTCCTGGAATTAGCATAACCGAAATCAACAAGAAAAATCCGTGAATGATTGCCGATTTCTTGGTTTTACCACCAGATTGAATGTTGGCAGAACTTCTAACGATCACCTGAGTAATAGGTAGACCTCCTATCAGACCAGACAGAATATTTCCGGTTCCCTGAGCCAGTAATTCCCTATTTGTTGGGGTTACTCGCTTATCTGGATCTAACTTGTCCGTGGCTTCTACACAGAGTAGTGTTTCCAAACTGGCCACCAAGGCAATGGTAAAAGCAGTTACCCAGATCTGCGTATCGGTAATTGCTCCGAAATTAGGGAAGCTGAACTGGCCAAAGAATGAATTCAAATCCTCTGGTACAGGTACAGACACCAAATTGTCTGTAGCTATGCCATAGGTTGGATCACCTTTGGTCAGGGTGTAGAAAACAATTCCGACAACTACGGCCACCAATGGACCTTGAACAAGCTTGAAAATTTTCGCCTTTTTGGACAATACCCGGTCCCAAAGGATCAGTATGGCCAAACTCACAACGGCAATGATAGTGGAACCAGGACTGATGTATTTCAATGATGTGAAGATCTCTGAAAAGGTGTTCTGATCGTCCACTTGCATAAAGGCAAAATCACCTTCGGGGTCGGCATCGTAACCAAAGAAATGTGGAATTTGTTTTAGAATAATGATCACCCCTATTCCCGTCAACATACCTTTGATCACCGATGATGGGAAATAATAGCCGATTACACCAGCCTTTAGTACGCCGAAAAGCAATTGGATAACACCACCAAGGACGACGGCTAGCAGGAAATTCTCAAAGCTTCCTAAAGTCCCAATGGCAACTAATACGATAGCGGCAAGACCGGCGGCTGGACCACTGACCCCAATTTGAGAGCCTGAAAGGGCCCCAACCACAATACCACCAACGATTCCGGCAATAAGCCCCGAGAACAATGGAGCTCCACTTGCCAATGCGATTCCCAGACATAAGGGTAACGCCACAAAGAAAACAACGATACTGGCAGGAATATCGTTTCTTAAATATTTAAACATAGCCACTAAATTAGGTCTACCCTTAGAGGTAGAACAGTTAATTTGAAAAAGAATGAAAAAAGTGTTCCGGAGTTAGGATATTATCTCCGGAGGTGGCAAGTCCACTTTTTTGATCCCGATGGTCAGACGGGAGTCGAATTGATTGTAATTATCCGACGTAACCTGCCAAGGGGCCACAGATTTGAGAAGGAAGGAGTACAAGATAAATTCCTTTTCCTGCTTCTCTTTCTCTTTATTCTCATTCTCGCCTTTGTCGTCCGGAAGCTGGTCCATCCAAGCACTTCCTGTGGCCATATCCAGGTAATTTATAACTGTGGGACCCATAATAGAGGCAGTCAACACGGAGACAATCAAGATATGTAGCGTAGATTTCAACAAAGCAATTGAAAAAAGCAAAGATAAATAGGTTTACCCATTGTGAAGTTAATGAAATAATAAAAATTGAAAAAGGCCCGCGAAGTGCAGGCCTTTAACGTCTTAGGGCGTACTTATTAACGCTTGATCAGTTTTCGTGAACCTAGTACCTGGTTACCGTTTCTAATTACCATTTGATACAATCCGGCAGACAAATTACTGACATCGATCTGGCTGTTGGCATCCAAATTGGCCTCCAAAACTGTTCTACCTTGTAGGTCTACCATCTGAATAGTTACTCCTGCAGCATTCAATCCTCTGATGTTGATCAGGTTGGTCGCAGGGTTTGGATAAATAGCTAATTCATTTACCTGGAAATCATCCGTCGACAAGGTCTCCGTTGGCAGTTCGATCAGGTCACCACCTGCTTCCAACGCTACCCATAATCCGAAGGCTGGGCCGTCAGAATTGTTGGCGGGGTTCAGAAAGCCTGATGCAACCACCGTGATTGCGGCACCGTTAAGACCTAAAGTCTCCAATGGGGCTCCATAGCTAGCTACGGTTGCGGTTCCCGTCTCATCTCTTACTTCGATGATATAGTCGTCTGTTGGCAACTCCAGGTATCCCTGGAAGTCGGTATACGCCAGGTCATCGACAATGGTTCCTGCTCCAACTCCAACTTCAACAACATCGACAGTAGGCGCATCGGTGGAACCGTGATGTACCAATACATCTGTATTTGCTGGATCAGAGGCTTCTTCTCTACCAGCCGAATAAACTTCCAGTCCAAAGGCAGGAGCAGGATCGTAACCGGTCTCACTAACGATACCATCGGCTACAACAACAAAGGTCCCATTTCTTGTCAGGGTAACGGGGAAGGTAGCAATGGCATCACCCACATCTGTACTATTTCCAGGTGCTACGGCTATATCGACCGGAATGCTGGATGGAAAATCGATAAACGGAGTGGCAGTGCGGAAGGCAAAGCCATCCAGAGCTAAAGCACCTCCTATGTAAACATCCACCTCACTGGCAGCCAGATCGGCCGAGTTGTGGATCACTTGCAAACGAGCTGTAGAAATAGGCAGCGGGATCATCTCTCCCCCTGTTGGAAGGGCTACCCAAATTCCAAATGCTGCTCCGTCACTGTTATTTGCTGGATTCAGGAAACCTGAAGCAACAGCAACAGCGGCACCTCCATCTAACCCTAAAGAGGCCAAAGGCGCTTCATAAGCAGCTACAGTAACTGTACCAGTCTCATCTCTGACCTCGAGGGCGTAGTCATTGGAATCCAATTCCAGATATCCTTGGAATTCGGTATAGGCTAAATCATCTACTATGGTTCCAGCGCCCACTCCCACTTCGACAATATCTACCGTTGGGGCATCCGTGGAACCATGGTGAACCAACAGATCTATTTGAGTTGGATCGGAAGCAACCTCTCTTCCCATATCGTAAACTTCTAGGCCAAATGCCGGAGCAGGATCATAACCTGTTGGGGATACGATACCATCTGCTACAACAACATAGGTCTCATCTACCGCCAGTACAACAGGAAAAGTTGCGATAGCCTCGCTCACATCAGTACTCGCAGCTGGAGCAATAGCAATTTCTGTGGTTACCCCGGCGTTCAGGTCGATGAAAGGAGTTGCGTTGCGGAAAGTGAAATTATCCAAGGCCAAGGCACCGTCAATATATACATCAACTTGCTCTGCGGCTGCATCGGCAGAGTTATGTATTACTTGTACTCGAGCAGTAGAAGTTGGTAATTCTACCAATGGTCCTCCTGCTGGAAGAGCGACAAAAATTCCGAAAGCAGGTCCATCCAGATTATTAGAAGGATCCAGAAACCCGGAAGCCACTGCGGTAACTCCAAGACCTTCGATCCCAAGGTCAGCGATAGGCAAGTCGTATGCTGCAACAGTTGCTGTTCCCGTCTCATCCCGGACCTCGATAGCATAATTCAAATTAGGTAGTTCTAGATAAGAAGAACGGAAATCAGTGTAAGAAAGATCGTTAGCGATCAGTCCGACCCCGATCAGGGTCTCAAAAATATCAACAGTCGGTGCATCGGTGGAACCATGGTGTATCAGTACGTCTACTCGGCTTGGATCTGTGGCTGCTTCGCGAGCTCCAGCAAAGATTTCAAGACCAAAGGAAGGTGATGGGTTGTAGCTTCCGGTACTTATTATACCATCCGCAACTACTGAATAAGTTTCATTTCGTGTTAAAGTAAGTGGGAAGTTGGCGAAAACATCGGCCGAACTTGCACTCCCTCCATTAGCAATTCCAATATTGATGCCTACACCAGCTGGTAGGTCCACATAAGGAGAAGCAGTTCTAAATTCAAAATCGTCAATGATACGCGTGTCGCCTAGGTATACATCCACTTGAGTGGCTGCCAGATCCGCAGAATTGTGAATCACCTGCACACGAGCAGTCGAAGTAGGTAGTTCGACTAGTGGTCCTCCTGCAGGAGTCGCCACGAAAACACCAAAGGCTGGGCCGTCTGAATTGACAGCTGGATTCAGGAATCCTGAAGCTACAGCTACTACAGCTGCTCCATCTAGTCCTAAGGTGGCCAATGGCGCTTCATAGGCTGCTACGGTTACAGTACCGGTCTGGTCTCTTACCTCCAGGGCATAATCTGCTGTCGGCAGAGGTAAGTAGCCTTGAAAGTCGGTATAACTAAGGTCATTCACAATGGTCCCTGCGCCTGCACCGACCTCCACAATGTCTACAGTCGGAGCGTCAGTGGATCCATGGTGAACCAATACGTCCGTATTCATTGGGTCTCCAGCAGCTTGCTGTCCCATATCGTAAATCTCCAGATTAAAACCTGGAGCAGGATTGTAGTTGGGTGTATCGACAATTCCATCGGCAACTACCACATAGGTTTCTCCACTGGTCAAAGTGACCGGGAAGGTGGCAATGGCGTCCATCACGCTATCGCTGTCGCCCGGAGCTACTGCGATCTCAATTTGAACATCGGCGTCCAAAGGAATGAAAGGAGTGGCAGTCCTGAAGGCAAAATCATTCAGGGCTAAATTACCGTCAACATAGATGTCTACGGTCGAAGCGGCCGCATCGGCCGAATTGTGGATGATCTGGACATCGGCCGTTTGTGCCAAGCCCACTATCCCCATCAATAAAAAGGTTGAGCGTAAAAATAGATTTTTCATAGATTGATTTTTTTGGTTTTATATTTCTAAAACAACCTATGAAGTGGGATTGCTACCGACAATCCGGACTTTAGCTTTTGTTTAACACATTTTCATATTCATTAAACAAAATTCAACTAGAAGATTATTAAATCGATCGGGGCCTATTCTGAAACTATGGGAATCTCGGCCGCCTTGATCGCCTTGAAGCCGCCCCCAACATCCACCAAATTATGCCTTCCTCTTCCTTTGAGAATGGAAGCTGCTATAACGGATCGGTATCCACCTGCACAATGTATGTAAAAGGTTTCATCCTGAGGAATTTCTGCCAGGTGATCGTTGAGCTCGGCCAGAGGTGCCAATATCGCATCCTTAAGGTGACCTGCCTCGTATTCTGATTCCTTGCGGACATCGAGTACGGGTATCTCCTTGCTCTCTAGCCGATCCTTGAATTCATCTGCCGAAATGGTTAGCAGATCATCTACTTCTTTACCGGCAGCTTCCCAACTGTTAATCCCTCCTTCAAGGTATCCCAGGGAATGATCAAAGCCAACACGTGATAAACGGGTAATGGTCTCCTCTTCCCTACCCTCGGGAGCCACGATCAACAAGGGTTGATTAACATCTGCGATCAGGGCACCAACCCATGGAGCAAACCCTCCATCAATACCGATGAAGATTGATCTGGGAATATGGGACTTCACAAAATCGGCCTGATGTCTAACATCAAGCACCAAAGCACCTTCCTGATTGGCAATCTGCTCGAAGGTATCCGGATCCAAAGGGCGATGACCTCTTTCCATAACCTGGTCCAGGGATTTGTATCCTTCTTTGTTCAAGCGGACATTTTCCGGGAAGTATTTTGGAGGCGGTAACAGTCCATCGGTAACTTCCTGAATAAATTCTTCCCTGGTCATATCTACCCTCAAGGCGTAATTGGTCCTCTTCTGATTTCCCAAGGTATCCTGGGTATCGCTGCTCATATTCTTACCGCAAGCAGAACCCGCTCCATGAGCAGGATAGACTGTGATATGGTCAGGCAAGGGCATGATCTTATTCCGCAAACTGTCAAACAAGGTTCCCGCCAATTCCTCCTGGGTCATGCTCGCAGCTTTCTGAGCTAGATCAGGGCGGCCTACGTCACCCAGGAAAAGGGTATCCCCACTGAAAATACAATGAGGTTCTCCCTGCTCATCAAGAAGCAGGTAAGTTGTGCTTTCCATGGTATGCCCGGGTGTATGCAGTACTCTAATTGTTACTTTACCGATTTTGAATTCCTGGCCATCTTCCGCTATGATCGCATCATAACTGGGATTGGCCAAGGGACCATAAACTATGGAAGCTCCACTCTCCTGGGCAAGTGTGACATGTCCGCTAACAAAATCTGCATGGAAATGAGTCTCAAAGATGTATTTGATAACAGCTCCGTCTCGTTTAGCCCGGTCTGTGTAGGGGCGTGTTTCCCTCAGTGGATCAATGATGGCAGCCTCACCTTCACTCTGAATGTAGTAGGCTCCCTGAGCAAGACAGCCCGTGTAGATTTGTTCCAAGACCATAGAAAATATTTTTGACAAAGATACGAATTGCCCTTGCTACTAACCACATCGTTGGTACGCCTGATTTAGTAATTTTTTAGGACTAAGCCCTCTCAGTTAATGTATATTTAGCCCTTATTACCAAATTAAAATAACTATGTACAAAGGATTCCTTATCACTGCGATGACGGTAACGTTCATTTCCTGTAATTCGGCCCAAACAGCGAGTTCATCCAAGACCATGGATCGCACCGATTATGCAAATACCATTACTGCAGAAGAAATGAAAGAATTGCTCTATGTTTTCGCATCGGACGAGATGCAGGGACGTATGACAGGTTCCGAAGGTCAAAAGAAGGCCGCCAAATTCCTCACCGATTTCTACCAGGCTCAGGACATACCGGGAGGAATGACAGATGGGACTTATTATCAGCCTATACCAGCAAGCTATTTCAAGAGGAGAAAGGAACCTAAACCTTCGGAAAATGTACTGGCTTTTATCAAAGGATCGGAAAAACCAGACGAGGTGATCGTTATTTCTGCACACTATGATCATGTGGGAATGGACAATGATGGTAACGTTTATAATGGTGCTGATGATGATGGAAGTGGTACGATCAGCCTACTGGAAATCGCTCAGGCCTTCCAGATGGCCGTAAAAAATGGGAACGGACCAAAGCGTTCTATCTTATTCCTTCATGTGACGGGAGAAGAAATCGGGCTATACGGTTCGCGTTATTACACTGAAAATCCAATTTACCCGCTGGCCAATACAGTTTGTAATTTGAACTCTGATATGGTGGGCCGGATTGATCCGGATAAAGCAGATAGCCCCAATTATATTTATCTAATAGGTAGTGATAAACTGAGCCAGGAACTACATGAGTTGTCTGAAGCAGTGAACACCCAATACACCCAGCTAGAACTGGATTACACGTACAATGACGAGAATGACCCGAACCGCTTCTACTACAGAAGCGATCATTACAATTTTGCAAAGCACAATATTCCGATCATTTTTTACTTCAACGGTGTGCATGAAGACTACCACAAAATAACAGATACCCCGGATAAGATCGAATACGATCTGATGGCTAAACGAGCGCAATTGATTTTCCATACAGCCTGGGAGGTTGCCAATAAAGATGGTCGTATCACGGCTGACAAAGTTGAGGCCGCTGGAAGTAAATAGTACTGAGTTCGAGTAGTACTAAGATCATTTAAATACTATAGAGGCCGGTGCAAAGATGTACCGGTTTTTATTTTACAATTCTATATCATTCTTAAAAACCAGTAAGAAGTTTGACGAGTATTAGAATCACTAAAAAAGCGATTTCAGATCTCACTCCGTTCAAAAGTCCCTCCTCACTCCTCATCCATAACTCTTCACCTCACTTCTACCTAGGAGCACTTTTCCCCTCCCAAGACAAATTAGATGTATTGATGGAAACCCCATGAATAAGACGATAGGAAGTATTGCGCATTTGAGGACGGTTCGTGCGGATTCGCGAATGGCGAGCTGAGCAGCTTACACAAATCCATCGTAATTAAACAGCTAGTTCGATTCCAAGTTTCATTGAAATTGAAAAAAACAACAAACACTTGTTAGTTAAACAGCTTAACCTAAAGTGTTTAAGTCTATTCGTTCTGGCTATGAAACATTTTAGACATGATCACCGTGTGCGCAAACGTTATCGCTCCAAGAAAGGCAAAGAACAACGGAATAAAGATGTCATCCTTATCTCGTATCAAATAATAGACGATCAGAAGTGATGCCAGGGAGATGATCCAAATAAGCCCTGCCGACCGCATATATCTTAAAAATGCTCTCCAACTAGCATTGCCGTATAAGAATTTCAGCTGCTCCAACATGGAGGGTATGGAGTGCCAGTAAATGAAATAAATGGCAAAGGCCCATATCAATGTGGCCGTTTTAAAGACTATTGCAAAAACAAGAACCAGGAAAAGTTCATACAATAACTTCAGTAACAGTTTGGGATCCTTTAATACGTCATTAAGAGCCATTGCCAACCATACTACAGCAGTGGCAATGAAACCATAGATCGCGATAGACGGAGGAACGCTAATGCCGGTAAGCGCGGCAATTACCGCGTTTGTTTCATCCATATTCAGATAGAACAACAGAAGAAGAATACTCAATCCGTACAGACTAAAAAACCAGGGACTTTTGTTTCTTGGGCCCCACTCAATACAGTTCCAATGTTGTTCGCCGAAATGATAGGCGCTTAACAAGATAAAAACGATCAAAGCAACCTGCGGCAGAACATAAAATAAACTAGAAGCCGCTATTACCGTCCCGATATAGGTGCCGACCATGTAGGTAATTTGTTTGAGGTTGGATCCGTCACCAGATTTCGCAATTATAGATAGATCATTGCTACCATGAAGTATGCCTACTGAAAAGATCAGAACAAATGCCAAGAACTGTTGTGAGGGTTCCGAAAAGAATCCCGACAACCAAAGTGAGAAAAAGGTTAATATTATTGCAATACTCCTAAACATTTGCGGCTATTTTTGCTAAAATTCCGAAATTTTGTTAAATATTTTATGATAATGGTATTTTTATTCTGTTTAATTTTGTATACATTTGTTTAAACAAAAAATACACTCTTATGGAAAAACTGGCGAATATTATTGCCCTGGTACCCAAATTGGCACCAGATGACTACGTCGGCTTTACATTCTTTGTAGGATGTATGGCTATGATGGCTGCCTCAGCCTTCTTCTTTCTATCAATGAATAGCTTTGACAGAAAGTGGAAAACCTCTATTCTGGTCTCCGGACTAATTACATTTATTGCGGCTGTCCACTACTGGTACATGCGTGATTATTGGGCCACAAACATGGAATCTCCAACATTCTTCCGCTATGTGGATTGGATTCTGACGGTGCCATTGATGTGCGTTGAGTTCTACCTTATCCTGAAAGTTGCAGGGGCCAAGAAATCCCTAATGTGGAAATTGATCCTTCTATCTGTGGTCATGTTGGTTACAGGTTACTTCGGAGAAGGTGTAGACCCTGCTAACGCCCAGATCTGGGGATTAATATCAGGTATTGCCTACTTTGCCATCGTCTATGAGATCTGGCTGGGTGGCGCGGCTAAATTGGCTAAATCTGCTGGAGGATCGGTGCAAAGCGCCCATAAAATTCTCTGCTGGTTCGTATTGGTTGGATGGGCTATCTATCCTATCGGATACATGGCTGGAACTCCAGGATGGTACGAAGGTATCTTTGGCGGCCTGAGTATGGATGTTTTCTACAACATTGCTGACGCGATCAATAAAATTGGTTTCGGTTTGGTCATTTATAACCTTGCGGTACAACAGACTTCAGAAGCCTAATGACTATTCTATGCTTAAGTTTGGAAGGGCCTTCGGGCCCTTTTTTTTGTGCCAAAATGTAAATCTAACAAAGTTGAAAAGTGGTTATAGATCTGATTCCAAACAAATGCCACTTGTCACTGCCTACCCTTCACTGCTCACTCTTCACTTAATTTCCACCTTGGGGCCCTATCCCCCTACCGGGAGCAAAATATGCCTCTAACCCCGGATTTCCTATTTCTTGACCGGAAGTAGGTCCAAATTCCAGAATGGACAATCGAATTACATGAATTCCCGGGATGAAACTCGAGGACCGGACCGAGGGGTTATAAAATGTCCAGTGGACATTTTACCCGAGGGCCAGCTTGTCGCGAGGGCTGGTTAAGCCTAATTGACCTTTCAAAATCATCTCACTCAAAGCTGAATACAACCTGGCGGTGCGGAGGAGGAACACTGCAGGAACGAGTGTGTTTAAATATCATTGGACCGGTTTAGCTCACTGCGTTCGCTGGACCGAAATTGGGGAACACTGCACAAACAAAGCCTTCGTGGCTGTCGCCACGCTTGGCTTTTTTATACTCACAACTTCAAGCAAGCTTGAGTTGTTCAATACAATGAACCGGTTTAGCTCACTTCGTTCGCTGGACCGAAATTGGGGAACACTGCACAAACAAAGCCTTCGTGGCTGCCGCCACGCTTGGCTTTTTTATACTCACAACTTCAAGCAAGCTTGAGTTGTTCAATACAATGAACCGGTTTAGCTCACTTCGTTCGCAGGACCGAAATTGGGGAACACTGCACAAACAAAGCCTTCGTGGCTGCCGCCACGCTTGGCTTTTTTATACTCACAACTTCAAGCAAGCTTGAGTTGTTCAATACAATGAACCGGTTTAGCTCACTTCGTTCGCTGGACCGAAATTGGGGAACACTGCACAAACAAAGCCTTCGTGGCTGCCGCCACGCTTGGCTTTTTTATACTCACAACTTCAAGCAAGCTTGAGTTGTTCAATAAAAAAAAGCCCTCGATTATCATCGAAGGCTTTGTTTGGGTGGAAGACCGGTCTCGAACCGGCGACCTCCGGAACCACAATCCGGCGCTCTAACCAACTGAGCTACAACCACCATCTTCACTTTAAAAGAAAAGCGCGGGCAAATATAATTCATTTCGCAGGAGTGCACAATATACCAAGTGCGAAAAATTACTTAAGATCGAAGAGAGAATCCACAGCCGGATAGCGCTCTACCGTATATCCTTCACCGTATTCTACCCCTATCAATCTACCCAGGTCACGTGCACGGTAGGTAATACTATCCAGGAAATTCTCTGACGAGATCGGAGTCTTGGGGTCGCTGGAATCCTTGTCGTAAAACTGACTGCTATAAGCTTTCACCGCAGATACTTTGGTATGTATATGCTCCCCTACATCCACAACCAAATCAGGTTCGAGGTTCTTCCATTGTATATAATGGTACACAAACTTCGGACGCCAAGCGGCTTGTGACTTACCTTCTCTATCCTGAGTTTCTATCTTTCGCAAACCACTTAGAAAGCATGCATCGCTTGCAAGTTTATTACCCTTACTGTGATCTATATGCCGATCGTCTATGGCATTGCAAAGGACGATCTCGGGTTGGTATTTGCGTATCAGCTGTATTAGTGCGAGTTGGGACTTTCTGTCGTTCTGGAAGAACCCATCCGCAAGACCAAGGTTATCGCGTGCAGAAACACCGAGGATTTCGGCTGCATTGGCCGCTTCTATTGCCCTGAGTTTGGCAGAACCACGAGTTCCCAGTTCGCCTCGGGTCAGATCGACAATTCCTACTTTCTTCCCTCTGGAGATCTCCTTAGCGAGGGTAGCAGAACAACCCAATTCTACGTCATCCGGATGAGCTCCGATAGCTAAAATATCCAACTTCATACCGGGAGACTTTCCATTTGGGATTTAGTCGTTTGCTCGAAGGCTTGCTCCATATCGGCAATAATGTCTTTTTTATCTTCTATTCCTACCGAGAGTCGAAGAAGCCCATCGGAAATACCCTGTTGTTCCCGTTCCTGCGGTGTGAGCAAAGAATGAGAAGTTTTGGCCGGCGAAAGTATGGTCGATTCCACTCCTGCCAGACTCATACTTTGTTTGATCATCTTCAGTGATTTCATAAACTCCTCTGCATTTGCGGACTTGACCAACTCGAAGGACATCATGCCGGTGTAGCCTTTCATCTGCTTCTTGGCCAGCCTATGGTCCGGATGATCCTTTAGACCAGGATAGTGAACCCTGCCGACCAGCGGGTGTTTTTGCAACCATTTGGCCACCTTAAGGGCATTTTTATTTTGTGCTTTCACCCGGATTGCCATGGTCTTCATACTTCTTTCCAGTAACCAGACCGTATAATCACTCAGACTACCTCCCAGGTTCTTGGCCAGGTTCCAGATCTGATCCATATGCTCTTGTGATGCTGCCACCGCCCCTGCGCAGATATCACTGTGTCCTCCCATATATTTGGTGGCGCTGTGAATCATGATATCGATTCCAAAATTGGCCGGTTGCTGGTTGACAGGCGAAGCAAATGTATTGTCGATCATACTGACCAGACCATATTTTCGCGCCAATTCGCCGATCATTTTTAGGTCTGTGATCAGCATCAAGGGATTTGAGGGAGTTTCCACATAGATAACCCGCGTGTTTTCTTTGATCTTGCTTTCGAAGTCCGCTTTAGAGAATCCCTCGGCCAGATCGAATTCGATCCCGTACTTACCAAATTGCTCGGTTGCAAGATTGTAGGTGCCTCCATATAAAGTTGGAGGAAACACCACATGGTCTCCTGCCTTTAAAAAGGCAAAAAGAGAATGACTGACCGCCGCCATACCACTGCCAAAGATCATCCCGGTTTCACAATTCTCCAACTTGGCAACCAGTTTACCTAAAGCTTCTTGGTTGGGTGTATTGAAATACCGGGGATATCGCTTAACATCCACATCTTCATAGGCGTAGGAGCTCGACATATACAAAGGAGAAACCGCTCCCTTGAATTGCTCGTCCTTGACCTCTCCCCCGTGGGTACACAGGGTATTTATTCCTGGTTTTTTCGATTTCATGATGGCTTATTTTTCGCAGCTCTAATTTATAAATTACTAGGCAGGATTGCTATCTTTAAACCGTGAAAATCCTGCTTTCCAACATTCGTCAATTGCTGCAAGTAAGGGACGAAGTCAAACAACCACTGCGAGGGTCACAGATGGTGGAGCTCCCAATTTTGGAAGAAGCCTGGTTACTCTTGGATGGCGATCTCATTGCCGATTATGGCTCCATGCGCCTCAATACTTTACCGGAGGCTGATCAAATAGTCGATTGCACCGGCAAATTTGTCTTACCAACCTGGTGCGATTCTCACTCCCACCTGGTCTATGCTGGCAACCGCGAAGGGGAATTCATTGACCGGCTAAATGGTTTATCCTACCAAGAGATTGCCGCGAAGGGTGGAGGAATCCTGAATAGCGCAGAGTTGTTGCAAAGGACTTCGGAAAAAGATCTTTATCAGCAATCTGAGCAACGGCTCAAAGAAGTGATGGCCTTGGGCACTGGTGCCATGGAGATAAAAAGTGGCTATGGGCTTACTGAGGAATCTGAAATGAAAATGCTGAAAGTGGCCCGTCAGTTGGAGGAAAATCATCCAATTGATATCAAGACCACCTTTTTAGGAGCTCACGCCATCCCAAAAGAATTCAACAAGAATGGAGATGCCTATATCGATCATATCATAAAGGAGATTTTACCGGCTGTGGCAAAAGAAGAGCTGGCCGATTTTATCGATATTTTCTGTGAAGAAGGATATTTCAATGTAGCCCAAATGGAAAGCATCATACAGGCTGGTCAACAATTTGGGCTGGCCGCCAAGGTACACCTCAATCAATTCAACTCCATTGGCGGGATTCCTGCTGCGGTTCGTCACAAGGCATTGACGGTAGATCACCTGGAGGTAATGAAGGAGGAAGATTATGAAGCCCTGCAAAGTGGTGAGACCCTTGCGGTGGCATTACCCGGATGCTCTTACTTTTTAGGCATACCCTATACCCCGGCTCGTGAACTGATCCAGCGAAACATCCCCTTAGCTTTGGCCACGGATATGAACCCGGGATCGGCACCTAGCGGAAATATGAACTTCGTTTTATCTGCGGCCTGCATCAAAATGAAAATGACTCCGGAGGAGGCTATTAATGCTTCTACCATCAATGGGGCCTTTGCCATGGGGCTGGAAAACACCCATGGCAGTATTACCCGTGGTAAAAAAGCCTCAGTGATTATTACAAAACAAATACCCAGTTACGGATACCTCCCCTACTCTTTTGGTAGTGACCTGATCCATCAGGTGCTAATCGCCGGAAAGGAGATCCGAACGAACAACTAAACCAAACTCATGAAACAACTCATAGAATGCGTTCCCAACATCAGTGAAGGAAGAGATCTGGAAAAGATCGATCAAATCACTGCTGTCGTGGAAACCGTAGAGGGCGTAAGGCTGTTGGATGTGGATCCCGGCCAGGCCACGAACAGGACCGTGATCACTTTCGTAGGAGAACCGGAACCGGTTATAGAAGCCGCATTTCGGCTAATTAGCAGAGCCTCAGAACTGATCGATATGCGAAATCATCAAGGAGAGCATCCGCGTTTTGGGGCCACAGATGTTTGTCCCCTTATCCCGATTGCCAATATTAGCATGGAAGAAACAGCGCAGTATGCTCATAAACTGGGTAAACGAGTTGGCGAAGAGTTGGGAATTCCAGGTTACTTCTACGAGAACGCTGCAAGCAGCGAGGAACGACGTAACCTGGCCAATTGCAGGGCCGGGGAATATGAGGGCCTAGCGAAGAAATTGACCGATCCCGTCTGGAAACCCGATTTTGGGCCTGCGGAATTCAATGAGCATGTAGCTTCAACAGGTGCCACAGCTATTTCGGCCAGGGATTTCCTGATTGCCTACAATGTTAATCTCAACACCACCTCTACCCGTCGGGCTAACGCTATCGCATTTGACATTCGTGAGGCCGGTCGAATTAAACGAGAAGGAAACCCGATCACTGGTAAGAAAGTGCTGGATTCGCAAGGAGAACCAGTACGGGTGCCGGGTAAATTGAAGGCCGTTAAGGGCATTGGTTGGTATATTGAGGAATACGGAATTGCGCAGATCTCCTATAACCTGACCAATATTTCCATTACTTCCATGCATGTAGCTTTTGATGAGACCTGCAAGGCGGCCACGGAAAGGGGCTTGCGCGTTACAGGATCGGAACTGGTTGGGCTGGTTCCGCTGAAGGCCATGCTGGACGCTGCGGATTATTTTCTGATCAAGCAGGGGCGCTCATTAGGAATAGCAGAATCCGAAAAGATCAAGATCGCTGTGAAGTCTCTAGGACTGGACGATCTTAAGCCTTTTGATCCCCAAGAAAAGATCATTGAATACAAGATTGCCGATACTTCCAAGGGGTTAGTCGGAATGACCCTTACGGATTTTGCTGATGAAACGGCCAGTGAATCCATGGCTCCTGGAGGAGGTTCCATTGCGGCCTATGTAGGGACACTTGGAGTCTCGCTGGGGACAATGGTGGCTAACTTATCTGCTCATAAACCCGGATGGGACGACAAATGGGAACTTTACTCGGACTGGGCTGTGAAAGGACAAGGGTATAAAGAGCAACTGCTGGCCTTGGTGGATGAGGACACCCATGCCTTTAATAAGATCATCGATGCATTTCGCATGCCTAAGGACAGCGATGCGGAAAAGGCCAAGCGAGCGAAAGCCATTGAAGCTGCGACCCTTTACGCCACAGAAGTACCGCTTAAGGTGATGGAAACAGCCCTCGCCTCCATGGAAGTGATGCAGGCAATGGCCCAAGATGGACTCCAGAATTCACTATCCGATGCCGGAGTAGGCATTCTCTGTGCACGGGCTGCGGTTCTTGGAGCATACTTCAATGTAAAGATCAATGCTAAAGATCTGAAGGATCGTAAAAAGGCAGAGGATCTGTTGACTCGAGCAACGGAGATTGTAAATGCAGCAAACACAGCCGAGGCCTCCATGACCCAATTATTGGAAGAGAAACTTTAGCAATTGTGTTTTTTTATTGGGAAATTTAAATAATCCCTTTAGTGGTGAAAATCCCGGTCCGGAACATCAACGCTCTCGGTTACCAGGTAGTCGGTTATCCACTGTTTTTTTCCGAATTGATTGTGAGAGAACTTGAGCACTAAGGAATCTTCAGAGAGATAACGGATCTGAAAGAATTTGTGATCCTCCTCAATATTCAGCAATTCTGGGATTAGGGCACTGGTGATCTTGATATAAGAATTCCCTTTTTCTGTGGTCGTGATCTCCCACTGACCTACCAAGCTTGGGCCACAATCCTTCGCTTTAGAATTGTTATCGGAAACCGACCCATTCTGGAGGTAGGTTTGTCGGTAGTGCAGAAAGCAATCGCCCATGTTCATGCGGACCTTACCATTGATCCTTTTGGCCAACATCCAGGTCTTTGCACTATCCCCCGCAATCAAATTCATTGCATTCTCAGGAAGAGGATAGGGTTCCGGGGGCGAATCCCCGCAGGAGACCAGTGCCCATATCATACATAATGCGAGAAAGCGCATCATCATTTGTATTTCTCGAACCAGGCCAAGGTATGTGCCACCTTGGCGATCAGGTTGGACGGTCGGTTGGCGATCCCATGAGAAGCCTCAGGTATCTCGACCAGCACAGTCTCTATCTTACGCAGTTTCAGGGCGTGATAGAGTTGCTTCGCCTCACTTGGAGGAGTTCTTAGGTCGTTCATCCCTACCATAACCATAGTTGGTGTTTCTACATTTCCAACCAGGGATATGGGCGAGAACTTCCAGTAACCCTCAAAATTCTCCCAGGGCTGGCCGGGATAACGGGAATTAGCATAGCCGTAATAGTTATCTGCCACCAAGGTTTTGGAGATCCAGTTCATGACTGGCTTGGCCACCACAGCGGCTCGAAAACGGTTGGTCTTGCCAACGATCCAGGCGGTCATGATACCACCTGCACTCCCACCGGTCACATACAATCGGTCTTTGTCGATCTTCATCTTCTCCATTACAGCGTCAACCCCATCCATCACATCGTTATAATCCTGACCCGGGTAATTGTTGTACAGCAGATTTCCGAATTCTTCCCCGTAACTGGTACTTCCTCGCGGGTTTGGATAGAAAACGGCATAGCCCTTGGCAGCATACAATTGCATCTCTGCCGAGAAATGTGGACCATAGTTCAGTATCGGACCGCCGTGATTCTCCACGATCAAGGGGTAGCTCTTTCGCTTTTCATATTTAGGCGGATAAACGATCCAACCCTGCAGTTCCCTGCCGTCATAGGAGGATTTATAATTGATCTCCTGCACCATACCCATGTTTCGATAGTCCATCAGATCACCATTCAGGTTGGTCAGATCCTTTGCTGTTCCCGTAGCGGGGTCATAAATGGCAACATCGGCAGGCCGATCGGGATAGGAAACAGTATATGCTACTTTCCCATTCTTTGCAACACTAAAGGCACCACTAGCATAAGGTCTGCCAATGGTCGTACCACCCACATTGCTTACCAGTTCTGTGAGATTTCCACTGAGGTCCATATAACCGATCTTGGTCAGGCCGAGGTCGTTGTACTGCACATACAATCCTTGACCATCACCAGACCACTTGGCCCTGCTTATGCTTCGATCCAAGTTGGAAGAAAGTACCTGCTTGTTCGATCCGTCAGCGTGCATCAGGTTCAGCTTCCTGGTTTGATAGGTCTGTACCTTGTCCTCAAAGCCGATGTAAGCAACATAGCTTCCGTCCGGGGATGCCATGGGCGCTGCATCGGGGCCGTTCCTATCTGTGAAGGTCTCGTATAACCAGGTTTGCGTATTGAAGGCATAAACCTCAGAATTCCTGAAGTCGTATTCCCAATCTTCGCTGCGATTGGCAGAGAAGAATACTTTATAGCTGTTGGACGACCAGGATAGCGAGCCGCCATGATTGAAATCTCCGGAGGTCAACTGGCGGGGTGCACCACCCTCTGAGGAGATTGTAAAGATGTGGGTAAAGCCAGGTTTGATATAGCCTGCCCCATCCGCCTCATGCTTTAGCCGATCTGTGATCCTTGGAGCAGCGGCCCATTTGGCACCTTTGGGTTTAGCCGGAATCTTGGCTATTACAGGTGGTTTGGCTTCCACCTTCATGGTAAAGGCAATTCTCCGGCCATTGGGAGACCAAGCCAAATTCCCAGGACTAGCTGGCAATTGCGTGAGTCGAGCTACAGCACCGGTATCTGTCCAATACAGATAGATCTCACTGCCGTTCTCCGTGCTGCTCACAAAGGCTATCTTCTTCCCATCGGGAGACCATCGGGCCTGGCTTTCACTAGCGTCTCTTGCCGTTAGTTTGTGATGAATCGTGGGATCTGTGGTACTGATCACCCATAGGCTTCCCACCGATCTATCTTTCATGATGTCATAGCCCATTCTGCGATAGACCACATAGTTTCCGTCTGGAGAGATCTGGGGATCATTGGCGTATTCCAGTTGGAAAACATCCAAATAATCGAAGTCGGATTGTAACTGTGCGCTGAGGTAACTGGTAAATAAGCAAAAGGCAACGAGAAAAAGGAACTTCTTCATGATTATAGCGGTATTGTATCGATTTGATCGGTTATTAACTACAGTAATTCCAGCATCTCCCGGGCATTGGACAGCTCCCGGAACCGGGGATGATCAATGCTTCCATCCACCAACTCATGGACCCAGGTGGTGTGGAAGGGAATGTGAAAGGCATAGGATTCAATGTTGAGAACCGGTAAAATGTCGCTTTTCACCGAGTTACCGACCATCAGGAATTCCTCCGGTCTGATGTCCAGGTGACTGACTAGTTTCCGATATTGATTCTCTGTTTTATCCGAAACGATCTCTATGTGGTGAAAATAAGGCTCAAGACCAGATTTGATTAGCTTTCTTTCCTGGTCCAGCAGATCTCCTTTTGTCGCCATGACCAAGCGATAATTAGGGGCTAGAGCCTTTAAGGTCTCCTCTATCCCATCGATTAGCTCGATGGGCTCCTGCAGCATTTTCTTCCCGCGCTCTATCAGTACGTTAAGACGTTCAATAGGAACCTGACCATTGGAGAATCGGATCGCGGCTTCGATCAGAGAAAGGGTAAATGGTTTGATCCCATAGCCATATAACGGAAGGTTCTGCATCTCAATGTCGAAGAGTAACTTGTTGCATTCTTCTGACGGGAGATAATCCTTCATCAACTCGCAGAATTCTTCCTCTGCCTGCCTGAAGAAGGGCTCGTTTACCCAGAGCGTATCGTCCGCATCAAAGGCAATTGCCTTTATCCCGTTCAATGCCATTAGCGGATCAATTTCTTGTACTTGATGCGTTTTGGGAGCAGGTCTCCTCCCAGGCGTTTCTTCTTGTTCTCCTCGTAATCGCTGAATCCTCCCTCGAAGAAATAGACCTGACTATCCCCTTCAAAGGCTAAGATGTGCGTACAGATCCGGTCCAGGAACCATCGATCGTGGGAAATGATCACGGCACAGCCAGCAAAATTTTCAAGCCCTTCCTCTAACGCGCGTAATGTGTTGACGTCAAGATCGTTAGTCGGCTCATCTAAAAGTAACACATTACCTTCTTCTTTTAAGGTCATGGCCAGGTGTAAGCGGTTGCGTTCTCCACCGGAAAGCATAGAGACTTTCTTGTTCTGTTCAGAACCACTAAAGTTGAATCTACTTAGATAGGCCCTAGAATTCACTTGACGACCACCCATCATAATCAGCTCCTGTCCATCGGAGAAATTCTCCCAAATGGTCTTGTTGGAATCAATATTGGAATGAGATTGATCCACATAAGCGATCTTGGCAGTCTCTCCAACGTCAAAGCTACCCTTGTCCGGAGTCTCTTCGCCCATGATCATTCTAAAGATTGTTGTCTTACCGGCTCCGTTTGGACCAATGATCCCAACTATCCCAGCCTGGGGCAATTTGAAATTGAGGTCCTCGTATAGCAATTTTTCGCCATAAGCCTTGGCCACCCCATTGGCCTCTATCACATTGGTCCCCAAGCGGGGTCCATTCGGGATGTAGATCTCCAGCTTCTCGTCCAGCTGTTTCTGATCCTGACTCAACAGTTTATCGTAATTGCTCAAACGGGCCTTTTGTTTGGATTGACGACCTTTGGGCGCCATTCTAACCCATTCCAACTCTCTCTCCAAAGTCTTTTGCCGTTTACTGGCTTGTTTCTGTTCCTGGGCGAGGCGCTTGGCTTTCTGGTCCAGCCAAGAGGAATAGTTCCCTTTCCAGGGTATACCCTCTCCCCTGTCCAACTCCAAGATCCAACCCGCTACATTATCCAGGAAATAGCGGTCGTGAGTAACGGCGATCACCGTTCCCTTGTACTGAGAAAGATGGTGCTCCAGCCAATGAACACTTTCAGCATCCAAGTGGTTGGTAGGCTCGTCCAATAACAGCACATCAGGCTCCTGCAGAAGCAATCTGCACAAGGCTACGCGTCGTCGCTCTCCTCCAGAAAGTACCGATATTGGTTTATCCGGTTCCGGAGTCCTTAGCGCATCCATGGCGATCTCCAGTTTGGTGTCCAACTCCCAGGCATTGGTAGCGTCGATCTTATCCTGCAAGGCAGCCTGCTTGTCCATCAGTTCCTGCATTTTGTCTGCATCCTCATACACCTCGGGCAGCCCGAACATATCGTTTATTTTGTTGTATTCATCCAATACATCAACCACTTCCTGAACGCCTTCCTTGACGATATCGATGACCGTCTTGGATTCGTCCAGTTGGGGCTCCTGCTCCAGGTATCCAACAGAGTATCCAGGAGAGAAAACCACATCGCCTTGGTAATTGGTATCAACCCCGGCAATGATCTTAAGCAAGGTTGATTTACCACTACCGTTCAGTCCTAAGATGCCGATCTTGGCGCCGTAAAAGAAACTGAGGTAAATATTTTTGATAACCGGTGTCTGGGCCGATGGATAGGTCTTGGAGACCCCAGACATGGAAAAGATGATCTTCTTATCGTCTGACATAATTAAAGAATAGGATTAAACCCGCCCCTTAAGGGCATTAAAGACCCAGGCAATGGCAAAGAATCCGATCCCAACCGCTGCAAATCCCCAACCTGCTACATCGTCATACTTAAAGGCGCCTAATGCAATCAGACCCAGTCCCACCAGGATCATTATAAAGGTGGCCCAGGCAAGAACGGTATTTTTATTCATCATAATGGATTAGTTTGAAACACGCGCCGCGAATTATAATGAGTAGCGCGAGGAGAGCAAATATCGGGAATTTATCACATTTATCTTTTGCCTTTAGCGTCAGGGGATTATTGGAATTCTGATAAAATATCAACTCGGCTGAATCGGCGCTCAATTATGAAGGGCAATTCGTATTTTTGAACAAATCAGCAACGGCCCATGGACCTCAACTTCAATAAGAACGAAGATCACAATAGATTACAACTCAGCGACCTTAAGAAACGCCTGGCCCAGGTCAAATTGGGTGGAGGACAAAAAAGGATAGACAAGCATCACGAGAAGGGAAAACTCACCGCCAGAGAACGCATTGATCATTTACTAGACCAAGGATCCAAAAGGATAGAGATCGGAGCCTTTGCAGGGGATGAGATGTACCAGGAACACGGAGGATGCCCCAGTGGAGGTGTGGTAATTGTGATAGGCTATGTCCAAAAACGATTGTGTGTGGTGGTTGCCAACGATGCTACGGTAAAGGCAGGTGCCTGGTTCCCGATCACCGGCAAAAAGAACCTGAGGGCCCAGGAGATCGCCATGGAAAACCGACTCCCTATCATCTACTTGGTAGACAGTGCGGGGGTATATCTCCCTATGCAGGACGAGATCTTCCCAGACAAAGAACACTTTGGGCGGATCTTTAGAAATAATGCAGTAATGAGCAGCATGGGGATCACTCAGATAGCTGCCGTAATGGGCAGCTGTGTGGCCGGGGGCGCCTATCTCCCGATCATGAGTGATGAAGCTTTGATCGTGGACAAGACCGGCAGTATCTTCCTGGCCGGCAGTTACCTGGTTAAAGCTGCCATAGGTGAAAGCATAGATAACGAGACTCTGGGTGGAGCCACTACCCACTGCGAGATCAGCGGTGTGACGGACTATAAAGCGAAGGACGATAAGGATGCATTGGAGACCATTCGCAATATCATGGGACGAATTGGTGAGCCCGAGCAAGCCGGATTTGATCGTGTAGAAGCCATTAAACCCAAGGAAAAACCGGAGGATATCTTCGGAATACTTCCTCGCTCCCGCGGAGACCAATACGATATGTTAGAGATCATCAAACGCTTGGTTGATAATTCCGACTTCCAACAGTACAAGGAAGGCTATGGAAAGACCATTATTTGTGCCTATGCCAGGATCGATGGCTGGTCTGTGGGTATAGTCGCCAACCAAAGAAAGGTGGTCAAGACAAAGAAAGGAGAAATGCAATTTGGCGGAGTAATCTACAGCGACAGTGCCGACAAGGCTACCCGTTTCATTGCCAATTGTAACCAAAAGAAGATCCCCTTAGTCTTCCTTCAGGACGTAACCGGCTTTATGGTAGGTAGTAAAAGTGAACATGGCGGCATCATTAAGGATGGGGCCAAAATGGTGAATGCGGTAAGCAATTCGGTGGTCCCTAAGTTTACCATTGTTATTGGTAACTCCTATGGGGCAGGAAACTATGCCATGTGCGGCAAGGCATACGACCCAAGGCTGATCGCAGCCTGGCCGAGTGCCGAATTGGCCGTAATGAGTGGCAAGAGTGCAGCCAAGGTGCTGCTCCAAATAGAGACAGCCTCCTTGAAGAAGGCGGGGAAGACCATAGACCCCAAAGAAGAGGAGGAGCTTTACAACAAGATCAAGGCCCGATACGACAACCAGATCTCACCTTATTATGCAGCGGCCCGGATATGGACAGATGCAGTGATCGACCCCTTGGATACCCGTAAATGGATCTCAATGGGCATAGAGGCGGCCAACCAATCCCCCATCGAAAAACCCTTTAATCTTGGTGTCATTCAGGTGTAATTTCTATCTTCATAGTCTGGAAATTCTAATTATTTGATACTCGAAAAACGAATACCGCTTCGCTACCTCTTCAACCTGGCCAAGGTTGATCTGTTGATAGTTCTTTTGGTCTCATCTGCCATGACCTTTGTGACCAACTACTTCAATATCGAATACGACTTCCCCATTTCCATACCGGCCTTCCTGGGTACAGCAATCACCCTGGTTCTGTCTTTCAAACTGAACCAGTCCTATGACCGTTGGTGGGAAGCAAGAAAGATCTGGGGTGCCATAGTAAACGACTCCAGGAGCTTGATCGTCCAGCTGATCGAATTTACGGACGAACCAGAAAACAAGCTGGTCCGGGAGATCGGTCAATTACAGATTGCCTGGTGCTACAGCCTGGCCAATGCGTTGAGAAAACTTCCACCGGCTCAGCAGGCTGAAGATTTGATTCCAGATTCCGAATGGTCCAAGATCGTGAAACAGGACAATATCCCTTTGGGTATCCATGTGGCCATTGCAAAGCGCGTCAATCAATTGAGGGCAGAAGATAAGCTGAATGCGTATCAGCAGGTTCAAATAGATGAGACCTTGGTCCGATTGACCGCATCCATGGGAATGGCAGAACGGATCAAGAACACGGTATTCCCTAAGAAGTACCGGCTATTTTTACACTTCTTTATCTACATCTTTATTGGTACGCTGGATATCGCTATTACTGGTCTGATACACACCATCTTTGAAGTACCACTTGTAGTGATCATCGCCCTGCCTTTTTTCATGCTCGAAAAAACGGCACTAGGCCTTCAAGACCCATTCGAAAACCGGCCTAACGACACCGCCATGTCTACCATCTCTACCGCCATTGATCGCAACATCCGGCAATTACTTGACCTTCCTGGTCAACCTGATCCACTGGAGTCCGATTCCTTCTACGCCATGTAAGGCGACAAATGTCATTTTTCGGTTGAAATGACCTTTATACTTTGCGGCAGAATTACCAACTAATGAGTATACTCAGAGCCCTACTGCTCGCTCTATCACTATTGTTCCCGGTTATGGCCTTAGCCCAGACCGATAGCACTCAGCAAAAATTTACATGGACCGGCGATTTTAGATTCCGCGTAGAACCTGACTGGGATTCCCGCAAAAGTGATGGGTCTTACAGGGATAACAGGACCCGTCTTCGCTACCGGGTCCGGTTTGGCGGCACCTACCACTTGGATTCCAATTGGGAGATCGGCGCGCGCTTAAGGACTGGATTTGGCAGGAAACAACAAGACCCCCAGTTGACCCTTGGTTATGCCTTTAATGAATTTGGAACCCTGCCAATTTTCCTGGAGAAAGCCTATGGCCAATACGTTACCGGCGGAATACGCATCTGGGCAGGAAAAAACACCTTTCCTTTTGAGAAACAGAACGAATTGTTCTGGAGTGACCATGTCTATCCAGAAGGAGTCGCCTTAAGAGGAATGTGGCCTGTATCCGGAAATTGGATCGATGAACTGGGCGGAAATACCGGGCACTTCATTGCCATTTTCAACAATGGCGGATTGGATGAAGACAGCTATTTTCAAGGCATACAAGCCGTGAGTAAACATTGGAATAAGCGATTGACCCTTTTCCCGGGTTTCTACTATTTCCACGCTTTACCCGACATCCCAGACGGGGGTGGGACCTATACCGTAGACTACTCCATACTGCATCTTGGTGGACGGGTCGACTTACTCGAAAAACCGATAGTCGGGGTCGAGCTAGACTATTATCACAATTTACAGGAATACACCAAGAACGACTCCATCCCAAACAATCTTCAGGACCAGCGCACAGGCTGGGTCATTAGTGCCCGGGTGGGTAAACTGAAGAAAAAAGGGGACTGGAAGTTCAGGATCACCTTGCAAGAATTGGAACGCTTTTCCGCAGTGGATTACTTTGCTCAAAACGACTGGGCCCGTTGGGATTATTCGTTCGCAGATTCTCCTGACGGCCGCTTAACCAATTACCGTGGACTAGAATTGATGGCTGGCTATATGATCTCAGATCAGATCAAGGTCAACACCCGGTACTTCGCCGTAGAGCAGTTGGTCCCATACGGTCCATTCCTGGAGACCGGACAGCGGATACGGTTTGATATCGATATCGGTTTTTGATACCTTTAGCCAAAACAACCCTATGCGCTCTTTCCTACTGGTCACAGGAATACTGTTTTCCCTGACCTCAGCAGCTCAATCGCTTTCACCTTCGCAGATCGAGCAATTAGCCAGTCAATACGCGCTAAATTCTTTCGAATTGCTGAAAGAAGTGCTCAGCATACCAAACGATGCCATGCAACCTGGCCATATAGAACCCAATGTCCTTTGGACTGAAAAGGTCTTTTCCCAACGCGGATTTAGCACCAAACGCTTAAAAACGCCCACTGTTCCTTTAGTCCTCGCAGAGCGTAATTTTGAAGGAGCTGATAAGACCGTACTGGTATACCTGCAAATGGACGGTCAACCCGTCGATTCTACCCGTTGGTTTCAACCAAGTCCTTACGATCCGGTACTTAAACAGCCCAAAGGGGAAGAATGGGAGATTATCTCCTGGGAACGCATAGCCAATTATCAGGACGACTGGCGTGTTTTTGCCCGGGCTGCCAGCGACGCTAAAGGACCTGTGGCCATGTTCCTTTCTGCCATCGATGCGATGGATGAACAGAAACTAGAACCGAGCTACAACCTCAAGGTGATACTGGACTATGAAGAGGAACTGGGATCACCCAACCTACCCCAGTCGGTAAAGGATTACAAAACCGACTTAATGGCTGATATGTTGGTCATCTTTGATGGCCCCATGCACATCAGCAACCGGCCGACCCTGGTTTTCGGCGCAAGGGGAATCGCTACTATCGAGCTTACGGTGCATGGTCCGGTAAAACCACAGCACAGTGGGCATTACGGCAACTACGCACCCAATCCGGCCTTTAAATTGGCCCGACTGCTGACTTCGATGAAAGACGAGGCTGGCAGGGTCACTATACCCGGATTCTACGACGGTATTTCTATAGATAATAAGACCGTCAAAATTCTAAGAGACGTACCCGATGATGAAACCGAGATCAGGGAACGCCTTCAAATAGCCCAGCCCGATCAGGTTGGGTCGTATTACCAGGAAGCCATTCAATACCCATCCCTTAACGTTCGGGGTATGCAATCTGGTTGGATCAATGAGGAAGTGAGAACAATCATTCCCAGTTGGGCCAAGGCCGAGATCGATGTGCGACTGGTCCTGGAATCGGACCCGGAACGACTGATCGCACTGATCAAAGAACACATCCAATCGCAAGGATATTTCCTGACTTCAGATTGGCCAACCAAAGAACAGCGCCTGAAATATCCCAAACTTGCCACTTTCAATTATGAGGTTTCATATCAGTCCTTCCGCACCGATTTTGATAGCGAAGTAGGAACCTGGTTGAGGGCCGCTTTGATCCATGCCTACGGGGAGGACCCAGTGATGGAGCGCCTGGCAGGTGGCTCCATACCCATTTCCCCATTTGTGGTCACCCTGGATATCCCGGCTGTCTCTGTCCCTACTGTAAATAGAGACAACAACCAACACAGCCCAAATGAGAATCTGAGATTGGGTAATTACCGGGAAGGTATAAGAAGTATGCTGGCAATCCTGACTCAAAAACTATAGGACTTGGGGCAATCTGCAAAACGACAGCCCTGGCATCTGATCACCCTGTTGATATTGGCAGGGGAAGCGGTATTTATCCTCCCTTTTGTTCTGGCACGGGTATTCCGACCGACCGTCCTGGAGGTTTTCCAGTTGACCAATCTGCAACTGGGTACTTGTTTTTCCATTTACGGAATCGTGGCGCTAGTCTCTTATTTGATCGGTGGGCCTCTGGCAGATCGCTACCCAGCCAACAAATTGATGGGGATTTCCCTGATCTTGACAGCACTGGGAGGATTATGGATGGCCTCCTCTCCTACTTATCTTGAATTGAAGATCCTTTATGGTTATTGGGGCTTTACCACCATCTTCTTGTTTTGGGCGGCGATGATCAAAGCGACCAGGCAATGGGGAGGGATCAACAGCCAGGGACGTGCATATGGTTTACTAGATGGCGGACGCGGCTTGGTTGGAGCAGCTTTTGGTTCGTTGGGAGTTTTTATACTGGGATTGACCATAACCGCGGACACAGGGCCGGCAGAACAGGCCATGGCCTTCCGGCAAGTGATCTATAGCAGTTCTACCCTGGTGGCCCTAATTGGCCTTATTGTTTGGTTCGGGATGCGACTGAAAGATCAAGAGGATAACGAGAATGCCGTAAACAAGATCAGCTGGTCCCAATTTAGACAAGTGATGCGAATTCCTTCCGTATGGTACCTGATGGTGATCATACTCTGTGCCTATGTGGGATACAAGATCACAGATATATTCTCACTCTACGCCAGAGAGGTGATGCTCTACGATGAGATCGATTCCGCCCAGGTAGGCACCATCCTACTCTATATGCGTCCTATTGTGGGAATCGCCATTGGTTTTCTCGCAGACAGGTCTGGGGTGATCAATTGGCTGATTGCTGGCTTTGTGTTGACACTGATCGGTGCTTTTATCTTTGCTAGTGGGGTGCTGGACCCGAGTTTACCAGCTTTCTTCTTCTCATCTGTATTGATCATAGCCACTGGAGTTTACGGCGTGCGCGCGCTTTACTTTGCAACCATGCAGGACGGGATGATCCCATTGGCGCTAACAGGAACTGCTGTTGGTCTGATTTCCCTGGTGGGTTATACTCCGGATATATTTGCAGGGCCAGCCATGGGGTATTTGCTGGACGCTTCACCGGGTGAAGCCGGTCATCAGGATGTTTTCTGGATGCTAATGGCATTTGCAGGTGTAGGACTAATCGCCTCTATCGGGCTTAAAAGAATCACCCGGACCTAGTTTTGTTTAACATTAATTATTAAATTTTGTACCTTTTGTATTGTAATTCAATGCAATACGATTATGGAAACAATTAAATCGTTAAACAAATGGGCCAACGCCCATACCTATTATCCGCTGGATCTTCTGCGAGTTGCCTTAGGTGTGTTCCTGTTTATTAAAGGGATCGACTTTATGGGCAACACGGGGATGCTACTGAAACTGTTCGAACCATTGCAAAGTGTAGCGGGCGAAATGGCCGTCATTCACTACATTGCCCCTGCTCATTTTGTGGGTGGGATTCTAATTGCCTTTGGGCTTTTGACAAGATGGGCAATTGTTGCACAGTTACCCATACTGATCGGAGCTGTTGCCATCAATTTTGTTGGTGAAATGAATCAAACCAATCTGATCCTGTCTGGTGTTGCTCTTATTTTGAGTTTATTCTTCCTGGTCTATGGCTCTGGTAAACACTCGGTAGACAAATACTTACGCATGCAGAAATAACCGTGCACTGACATGAGGTTGGTTCCGCTTATTAATAGCTAGTCAGAAATTAGTATCTTCTGCCTACCTAATTTCATAAAAGACTACCATCCATGAAAAGTTTTCGCGCACTGGTCACTGTATTCCTGCTAGCCACATCCCTTATGATCGCTCAGGAAGTGAGCCAAGGCCCCTTTGATCAGTTGATCATCCGAGGAGTAATGCTCATTAATGGCGATGGCGCTCCACCAAGGGGCCCTATAGATATTGTTGTAGAAGGCAATGTGATAAAAAAGATACAAGTGGTCGGGTATCCCGGTGTCCCGATCAACCAGCAAAGAAGACCTCAACTCAAACCAGGTGGTAAGGAACTGGATGCTTCTGGCATGTACCTTTTACCAGGTTTTGTCGATATGCATGGCCATATTGGCGGGGTAGGTCAGGGCGCAGACTGGGATTATGTCTTTAAACTGTGGATGGCACACGGGATTACAACGGTTCGCGAACCTTCGGGCAGGGGAATTGACTGGACCTTGGACCTGAAACGGAAGAGCGAAAAGAACGAGATCATCGCACCTCGTGTTTTTGCTTACACAGGATTTGGCCAGACCACTGCCGGTTTCAATCCTTTGAATGACGCTCCTATCAGCACCCCGGAACTGGCCAGGGAATGGGTTCGTGCGAATGCTGCCAATGGAGCCGATGGCATCAAGTTCTTTGGTGCAGAGCCCGAGATCATGGCTGCTGCCTTGGACGAAAATAAGAAATTAGGGTTGCGTTCTGCATGCCATCATGCCCAACTGAGTGTTGCCCGCTGGAACGTTCTCCATTCGGCAAGGGCCGGTCTAACTTCCATGGAACACTGGTATGGCCTACCAGAAGCTTTATTTGATGACCGTACGGTCCAAGATTATCCACTGGATTACAATTATCAGAATGAGCAGCACCGCTTTGGTGAAGCCGGCCGATTATGGAAACAGGCAGCCGAACCTTACTCCGATCATTGGAATGCTGTGATGAACGAATTACTGGAACTAGACTTTACTTTGGATCCCACACTCAATATCTATGAGGCGAGCAGGGATCTTCAACGTGCCCGAAGAGCAGAGTGGCATGAAGATTATACCCTCCCCTCCCTCTGGAGATTTTATCAACCCTCTAAGATCAGCCATGGAAGTTACTGGCATTTCTGGGGAACCGAGGAAGAGGTTGCCTGGAGAGAGAACTACCGTTTGTGGATGACCTTTATTAACGAATACAAGAACAGGGGTGGACGTGTGACGGCGGGTTCAGACTCTGGGTTTATATTCCAACTATACGGTTTTGCCTACATCAGGGAACTCGAATTATTACGAGAGGCAGGGTTCCATCCATTGGAAGTGATCCGTTCGGCCACACTCAATGGGGCCGAAGCCCTTGGCTGGGACGACAAGATCGGATCCGTGCAAATCGGTAAATTGGCAGACTTTGTGATCGTTGAGGAAAACCCCTTGCAAAACCTCAAAGTCCTTTACGGAACCGGAGCGATCAAACTGACCGAGGACAATGAAGTGGTTCGGGTTGGAGGCGTTAAATATACCATCAAGGATGGCATCATCTACGACGCAAAACTACTCCTTGCACAGGTCAAACAAATGGTGGACGAGGCCAAGGCCGCGGAGGGTTTTGAGTTGAAGCAGCCAGGGATCAAAGACTGATCAGTTCCAACTGATCGGTTTGATGGCTTGCTGTCTCCCATTGACGTAGCGGAAGCCGTCAGGACCGTAGAAGCCGGCTTCTTCCAGCATGATCCGGATGTCCTTACTCCATTGATCAATAGTCACGGTGGTGTTCAATTCGATGGCGTAGACCGTATTGGGATGCAAGGGATAATCGCCTGTAAAAGGCACCCCGCCTTGGGAATCCCACATGCCTATAGTGGTACCAGCACTATGACCATAAGTGCCTAAGGGGTGGGTGTAAATGGCAGGTCTCAATCCGGCATTTCGCCCATTCTCTAATGCTGATAATAAGATCTCATTCCCTGTTCTTCCTGTCTTCATCTCATCGGTCAAGAAATCCTGAACCTGGTTGCCCTTTTTAAAAGCTGCCGCCAGAAAATCCGGCACCTTGCTCTCCCCTTCTTGCAAGACATAGGCGTGCTGTTGGCAATCAGTATTCAATCCAATATAGGTGATCCCGAAATCGCAATGGAGTAGATCTCCGGGGATGATCACCTTGTCTTCCTTCCCTTTCGAAAATGCATTAACTTGGCTTTTCAGTACTTCGTTGTCCCGCTGGATATCCACTGTTGGATGAAACCAGGTCTCCAACCCCATATCAGTTACTTTTTGGCGCATCCACCAGACCACATCGTCGGTAGTGGTTTCGCTGGGTGTGATCACCTTATCTGAAAAGGCCTCGTCTATGATATCGTGGGTGATCTGAACCAGGGTGTTATATAGCTCCATTTCCATCTCTGTACGGGTTTCCAGCCAGCCTATGGCCAGCTTCTCCGCAGAGACCAGCCGAGCCTCCTGATCGGCAGGCAGGGCTTCCAACAATTCTTCGTAATCGGTTTTGACCAAACCATCTGCCAAGCCGAAATGAGTTGAATAATTGATCCCGATCTTCTCCGGGTTTCGCTCGGCGATCAATTCCACGAGTCGTGCCCATTGGTCGGGCTGTTTTTCCTTGTCCCAGGCCGAGGTGATATTTTTCCCCACATCGTAACGGGCAACTGCCAATTTCTCAATTGTTCCTGCCCTTTTGTTCCGGTAGAACAACAAGATGGTACGACGTCTGGCGTTTAACCATTTTGCCGGAAGCATGGTCTTCATAACCGGGTCCTCATTATACTCCCTGGAGATGACCAGCCACATATCGATTCCACTTTCGTCCATAAGCCCCGGCAAAAGCGTATTGAAGCGATCCGCCAGTATCTCATCCTTGAGATCGGCCCTATCTCGTTCCGTAAGCACTTGGGCGAATCCGGTAGAAGCAAAAATTAAAAACAACAAAAGCGCGAAAAATCGATTCATAGTGTGAGAATTTGAAGCTAAAAATACAACTAAAACAAGAGCGGGAGGAACAATCCTCCCGCTTAGTAAACTTAGCCCAACTATGCCCTATTGATAACTCTCTACAAGCCGGATGAATTCGGCCCGATATCCATCAGGATCCTCAGAGATGGACGATCGGGCAATGCGAACCACCTCGTCACTATTCTGCTGGTCAATATAAATGGACTTCCTCAGTTGCATGCCGAACAAGGCCACTGAAGCAGCAAAACGGAAGTCAGCTGATGCCTGCTCAAACGGAACGGCTTCGGAGTCCAGGGCCTGGACCAGCAACTTGCTTTTCTCCCCATCCGGCGCCTTATAACGGAACTTGACCGTTAACCAATCCTTTTTGTTGGCAGACTCCTTGCCCGAAGTATAAGTAAATGGCTCCAGCAAGGGGATCAATTTACTTTTCACACCTACAGGGATCAACTCGTAAAGAGCAGTAACGGTATGGCCACTGCCCAACTCGCCGGCGTCCTTCTTATCATTGGTAAAATCTTCGTCAGCCAATAATCTGTTCTCGTAACCCACCAGACGATAGGCCTGAACTCTTGCCGGATTGAATTCCACTTGTATCTTCACATCCTTGGCAATGGTGTAGATGGTTCCCATCAGCTCGGTTCCAAAGACCCGGCTGGCTTCCTGCATGCCATCGATATAGGCGTGATTGCCATTTCCTTTATCGGCCAAGGTTTCCATTTTTGAATCCTTATAATTTCCCATCCCATATCCTAGAACGGTAAGGAACACCCCACTCTTACGCTTGTTGACGATCAGGTCCTCCATGTCCTCGTCGCTGGAGGGTCCTACATTGAAATCACCATCGGTGGCGAGGATGACCCGATTATTGCCATCCTTGACAAAATGTTTCTCAGCCAATTCATAGGCCAAGGCTATTCCTTCTCCACCAGCTGTCGAGCCACCAGCTTCCAGTCTGTTCAGGGCATCCAGGATCTCCTGTTTCTCATCACCAGTGGTTGGTTCCAGCACAACACCGGCAGCGCCAGCATAGACCACCATACTGACCCGATCTGCCGGCCTAAGTTTACTCACCAATAGTTCCAATGATCTTTTCACCAAGGGCAACTTATTGTGATCACTCATAGAGCCTGATACATCGATCAGAAAGACGAGGTTGGAAGCAGGAGCTTGCTCCAGTGAGATCTCCTTTCCTTTCAGTCCGATACGGACCAACTTTGCATCCGGGTTCCACGGAGAATTGGCGATATCCGTCGTAATGGAAAACACTTCATCACTAGCCGGTTGAGGATAATCGTACTGAAAATAGTTGATCATCTCTTCCAGCTTCACCGCATCTGGCGGGATATCCTGGCCGTTGTTGATCATTCTCCTGACATTGCTGTACCCGGCCTTGTCCACGTCTATGGAAAAGGTTGACAAGGGGGAGGCACTGACATATTTGTATTGATTCTCAATGATCCGGGCATAGGATTCCTGGTCATAATACGGTGATAGTTGCTTGCCTACCTGACCAGATTTCGTATTAATGACAATCACTCCATTTCTTGCAGCTGTGCCATAGAGTGTGGCGGCAGCCATGCCTTTTAATACGTTCACATCGGCAATTTGATCCGGGTCGATGTTGATCAACTCACTCGCATCAATATTGCCTGAAAGCTTGTTTATCGCATTTTTCGCGTCCCGAATAACAGGAATACCGTCTACTACGATCAATGCCTGGTTAGTCCCGCTCATGGAAGAATAACCCCTGATCTGCACATTGGTTGCCGAACCCGCCGTTCCGCTTTGCGCTGTGATCTGTACTCCAGAGGCCTTCCCCTGTAAGACACGAGCCACCTCACCGGCTGGTCTAATACTTAGGTCTTCCGCTGAAACCGCACTGACGGCATACCCTAGGGCTTTACTCTCCTTTCTGACACCACCGGCAGTGACCAATACTTCCTCCAGCTCCGTTTCGTCAATCATCATTGCGACATCCAATCGATTCATTTTCCCAGTGATCAAATGCTTTTGAGTTTTAAAACCAACATAGGCAAAATGGATGGTATCCCCAACTTGCACCACAATGCTGTAATTACCATCAACATCAGATTGAACACCGTCTTTGGCCGCTTTCTTATAAATGTTGGTACCTGGCAGGGGAAAGCTGAGATCATCGATCACCTTTCCTTTTAATTCGAATTGTTGTGCGTGGGCCATCAGACTGATCAGCAACATAACGACCGTTGTTCTAAGTATTGATTTCATAATCCTTGGTTTTAATTTGAAATCGAATCTAGGATCACAGCTCGGCTTCCAAAAGCACGAATTAGCCAAAGGGGTATTTGGATGAGGGAAATAAAAAAAGCCCGGCTAACCGGGCTTCTTCTTTCTCGAAAAGTAACTTAGATACTAACCTTGAGTATATTCTTGTTCTGATTGATCTCATCTAGTGTGATCACCCTTATTTTTTTGGTTTGCTGAGGTTGACCATAGTACTGATAGGTGGTGATCTTTAAATATGCAGGTAGATTATTGTCCCCTCTTGCCTTACCCAGATAGTTCAAATTAAAGGTCCATAACCCCTGGTCAGCATTGGTCATAAAGAATTCTTCCAGGCCGTAACCCTGCTGTATCTCTTGTTTCATCCTTAAGCCTTCGTCCGTTTGGGTGTGCGACCAGGTGAAATACCGTTTTTGCGGATTGATGATCTGCAGGTCAAATTGGGTGTCAAAATGATTCCATTCGAATACCACCCTGGTTCGATACCGAACATTTTGTTTGTACTTCTGATCGACATAGGTCGTATTCAGCCGCCCTTTTTGTTGGTTCACCAGATTCTTGAATTCGACATCCAGCGTATTGCGTAGCCCATTGTAACCCAAGATCTCGGTAAAATGCCCCTTATCCATTCGATCCATCAAGAGCAAGGCCTTCTCAGGATAACCGCTCTCGGAATAAGCCAATGCCAAATTGCGGTAGTGCTGCAACTGGTTGGGTTGTAATTCCAGAATACGCTCGTACACACGCACCGCTTCATCCTTCATCCCAAATTCCTGATACTTATAAGCCTGGGCCAACAAAATAGATGTATCGGAAATGGGTAGCTCGGAAATATTCGACAATACCCTTTTGACCAGGTCCGTATTATTCCAGCTTTGAAAATAAGAAGCCGTGTGCAAGAAATAATCAGGTGACCAGCCGTATTTCTCCCGGTACCGCAGATAGACTTGGAAGGCTTCGTTCACATCTGATGTCTCCTTCAAGGCCTGCATATAGTCTGTATCAGGTAGGCTGGCCTCGGAAAGTACATCCCCGGAATAGGTTGCTGTGGTACCCACAACGACAGGGGAATCCGACTGAGCAGCTTTCCTGAAGGTAGCCGTTTTAGTGGTTATCAGAATTACCCCATTTCTACCCAGGGTACCGTATTTATTCGTAGCCGCCAATCCTTTTAGAACTGTAATGCTTTCCACATTGGCCGGATCGAACGCACTGACATTATTTAGTATGGTCTTATCGATATTTGTACCCGGTCCATTGGAGGGTGCATTGATACCTGTAAGGGCATTAACAGAGCTCTCAACGGGAACTCCATCCACTACGATCAAACCGGTCTGATCCCCCAGTATAGTCATATTCTTACCACGAGAGATAAACTGGCTGAGGTTTTGGTCGGACTTGATATCGATATTGGAGAATTGACCCGTAACGGCCTGCTCTATGGTAATATCCTGTTCGCGTATCTCATCACTACCAATGGTCTCTATGGCGTAACCTAGGCTACGTTTATCCTGCACTATATTCCCTGTATTGATCATATCCTCCTCTCTGCTACCCTCTACTTTGGTTGAGATAAGAACTTCTCCAAGGGATTGCTGTTGTGGTCTTGCTGTAGCCTCCCTGATCTTAACCAAGTCCAGGGGAACATCAGAATCCCCAAAGACCTGCATCCCATCTTTAGCGCTGAGGGAAAGATCGAACAAGGCGCCTCCGGAGCTAATGGCCAGATCCCTGAGACCATCGATATTGGAGTCGGGGATAGTGGTGATCGCAAATACCGGACGATTGAAAGAATTAGGCAATTTATCGGTATTCACCTTACCATCACTAACCAATATGATCTGTTCCGAACGCGTGTTGAAAAGGCCTTCGTAACTTGCCGACCCGTCATAGATGATCTCTCTCAGTTTCAGTTTCAGATCTTCCCAATTTCCTCCACTAATCGGAATGGTCTCGCGCTGAACGATGGAATTGGAAAACACCACCAGGTTAACGGTTATATCCGGATTCTGATTAAAATAAGACTTGAGGAATTCAAATTCCTTATCAATGTCCTTCTGGATCATCCCGTAGGAACTATCCCACAGCAGGCTCACATTTTTGGTCGGCGTTTGGGCCAGTGCATTTGTGCAGCAGGCTAATACCAGTACCACCAACATCTTCTTCAATAGGTCGATCTTCTTCATACTATTCACTTTTCCACGCTTATTGAAAGTAATTCACGGTTTTGTCCAACAACATCAAGCGGTATCAGTTTAGTCTGCACTTGCTCATTCGGACTTCCAAAATGATCATAAACGGTCACCTTTACGTAGATCGGTTCGCCTTTGGTCGCAGATTTACTACCCAAACTGGTCAGGTTGAATAACCAATTACCCTGGTCCGTGTCGGAAAGGACGAACTCCTCTACTCCTATCCGTTGCTCTACATCCTCCCGGAAACGAGCGGGTTCACCATCGGGTTTGTGCGACCAAGTAAAGTAGCGATTCTGTGGATTGACGATCTGCAGATCGAACTCCGCATCGAAGTAATTCCATTCTATAACAATTCGTTTTCGTGCTGTAGTTAACTGATTGAACCGGGTATCCAGTTTGCGGAGAGTTGTTTTTGGCCGGGCTTGTTTTACCATACGAGCAGTTTCCAAGTCCAGGGTCTTCTTCAGTCCATTCTTACCCTGTACTTCTTTCACGTAACCCCTGTCCAATTTATTGTAGATATCCTCGGCTTCCTTATACATGTCCGCTTCGGTGTAGGCCAAAGCAAGATTACGATAATGCTGTATACTGTTGGCATCCAGCTGGACCAGGCGCTTATAGATCTGGGCTGCCTTTATATGCATTCCGTTGGCCTGATAACAGTAGGCCATTGCGGTAAGATCAGCAGGCTTTGCGTTTGGTAACTCATTGATATTGGACAGGATACGATCCACAATGTCCTGGTTACCCCATTGGTTAAAGTAGCTGGCCATATCGATATAAAAAGAAGGGTTGCTTCCGTATTTTGCTCTGGTCTGCAGGTAGATCTCGTATGCCTCATTCACATCAGAACTTTGGGAAATTTTCGTCAGATAAGGTTGGCCAGAGGTTGTTCCTGTGGCAGCAGAACCGTCATAAGTAGCCGTTGTTCCCAATGGCTTGGCCTTTTTCTTCCGCTGCGAAACCGTGCCCTCCGTTGCCGCAAAGGTCTTGGTCTTGATCACGAGTACCCCACCAGAACCAAGTGAACCATAGCGGTTAGTGGCCGCAAGGCCCTTTAGATAAGTAATGCTGTGAATGTTTGCTGGGTCAAGATGGTCAGTCCTACCTCTGTTGGAGGGTGCACCAGCACCAAATGCACTGGAATCTGAGGCCTGGGGAACACCATCGATCACAACCAGGCCATACTGATTGCCTAAAATGGTCATGTTCTTGTTTCTCCCAAGGAATTGGGTCAGGTCTACGTCGTCATTTGCGGTATCGTTCTGTATGTAGAGGCCGGAGAATTGGCCTTTGACTGCCTGCTGCACATCGGTATCCGTCGGGGCGATATCGTCCGAAGTAATCGATTCGACGGCATATCCCAAGGTTTTCTTCGAGCGTTTTCGATCTCCTAGATTCACCTCCTCGTCCTCAGGTTCGTCTTGGATATCAGCTTCTAAAATTACCACATCCAGGGCTTCCCGTCGGCCAGAATCCGAAGTTGCCAGTTCCGAGGCGTTTCTCACAGTCTGAACTCGGCTGAAAGTCGTGTCAGCATTAGCTGAAGAGGCAACATCGGCATTATCCGGGATCATTTCAAAATAATCTCCCTCTGATGCTAGGGCAAGGACTTTGAGATCGACCTTGTTGGAATCCTCGCAGCTATTGATCACATAGACCGGGGTATCCAGATAGGTGGGTAATTTATCAATATGCTCTTTTCCCCGACTAACCAGAATAATACTTTTATAAGCCCCTTCAAAGAGCCCTTCATAACTAGAAGTACCATCATATACCACCGTCTTTAAAGCGGATGCCAATTCACTCCATTGGCCCTGCTCTATCCTAAAGTGCTGATCCAGATGAACCTGGTTACTAAATACCTTGAGTCGAACAACTGTGTTCTCTTCGGCGGCTAATAGTTCCTGGAGCTTCTCCATTTCTGCCTGGCCATCTTTCTGCATCATGCCCAAAGAGCTATCCCACAAAAGCAGAATACCAGGCTCTTTTTCTTGAGCATGACTTTGAAAGTTTAAGACAAGGACGACAATGATTAAAGTAATTCTTCTCATAGCTCTGATTGTTAGTGCTCCCTTAAAGTAACGAATAAATCAAATGGAGTGGGAACCCCGATAATCTTTTACTCGTGCATAAAAAAAGAGGCCTGAAGGCCTCTTTCCGTTATCCGTTGTTCTTTTTTTTCTTTTTCTTCTTGGCTTTCTTCCTCTTCTTCATTTCGGATTTCATCACATCCTCTCCTGCATATAACTCGATGAACCGATTGATCTCATCTTCGGTAAGGAATACCTCAACCTCTTTGTAGAATGCGGGTTTCAGCTTCTCGATCTGCTCGCGGCGCTCTGCATAATCCATATTCTCGATGGCCATAATGGCCATTCTATCTTCTTCAAATTTGATAATGGAGTTCTTTAATACGGCCATTTCAAAGGCATCCAGGTTGAACTCTTCCTGATAGATCTCCATTTTGGCATCCAGATCAGCCAAGGTGTTCTCTACTCCCCGATTTAATTCTGCCCGCTCCAATGGAGGAGGAGTATATCCCCGCTGTCCAGGTTGAATAGGTCGGACCTGGGCCTGCAGGACTCCGGTCCCGGCAATTACACTCATCAACATCAGAATACTGATCTTTTTCATCATTCATTTAAATTTTTACAAAGATGCAAAATTTTGCCTCGATTATCATTCTCGTTAAGGGCTTATCGCAATCCGTAGTGATGGATAAGCTGCCGGATATCGCTCCGCCTAATCTTGTCTGTTGGTGTCATCGGGAAATGAGACAGGGTGTAAATTTTCTTTGGTCGTTCAAATTTACCCAGACTATTCAGTGCTTCTTCCAGCCCCGGAAGCTCTGTAGACTGGGATTCGATGACCAGGATCAGGCGTTCGCCCAGGGCTGCATCGGGTTCTGAAGTAACGATTAATCGGTTATTCAGAAACCTAGACAACTTTTGCTCTACCCACTCCGGATAGATCTTTACACCTCCACTATTGATTACTGAATCTGTTCTGCCCAACCACTTGAAGGATGTTGGTGAAACGAGATCTACCTGATCATTGGTCCTGATCACTTCTTCACTGATCTTAGGTGCATGTATGATTAATTGACCCTCATCGTCCGCCTCAAATTGAACCCCAGGCAGCGCAGTATAAATATCGGAGCGCGCAAAACCATTCAGTCTCCTTACAGCCACATGGGTGATGGTCTCCGTCATTCCATACGTAGCAAAAATCTCGGTTTGGGCGTCCTGAATCTTATCCAACAACTGTTGAGAGACAGGACTTCCTCCTACGATCAGCTTCCTGACCTTAGACAGGGCATCAATGGAATAATCTAATTGATAGGGTACCATGGCTACAAAATCGTAGGCATTGTCATATTGGGTCAATGCATCTTTTTCCGGAGCAACAACGTGCAGGTCCCAACCCAGTACCATAGCCCGAACCAACATCATCTTGCCCGCTATAAAATCCGCAGACAGGCAGAGCAGTGCGGTAGTTCCAGGACCCAACTTAAAATAGGCACCCGTGGCTTCTGCGCTATTGATCATGCGCGATTTCTCCAGTTTGATCCGTTTGGGGATACCGGTAGATCCTGAGGTAGAAACCTCGATCCATGGCTCAAAATCGACCCATTGTTCCAAAAAGCTCCCCACACTGTATTCATAAGCTTCTCCCTGATTCTGCAAATCGTCTGCAAAGTGAAGTAACTCCTCCGTAGAAGAGAAAGTCAAGCCGTTTAGCTTAAAATCAGGATGCAATATGAATTTGAAATCACTCATGTCCTCCGGCTGGCCATTCATCTTCTATAGCAGCGGGCCTGACCACCTTCCCAGTTAGTTTTTCTTTCCAGTCTGACCATTTATATCGCCAGGCCATCAAGCCTAGAAACAGGGGATAAACAATAACCAGAGGCAGCAGAATATCGATGCCTGCAGAAGGTTCCGATACATCCTTGAGAATGGAATTGGTCTGAAAGACGGTCCAATCTGCCGTCACCAGAAGGGCAGCCACCAGATTATTCCCGGCATGAAAGCCCAAGGCGAGTTCCATACCCTCGTCCATCAAGGTCATGATACCCAGGAAGAACCCGGTACCGATGTAATAGAACATGATGATGTAACCCAATTTCTCCACCTCCGGATTCAGGATATGCAAGCCTCCAAAGATCACCGAGGTTATGATCAGTGGTAACCATTTGTTCCCAGCATTCACCCCAATTCCCTGCATGAGATAACCTCGGAAGAGATATTCCTCAAAGCTTGTCTGCAAAGGGATCATCACTACGGCAACCAAGGCCAGAATCAAAAATGGGACCAACTGAAATTGAAGCACATAGTCGTCCGGGTTGGTCCTGTTATCAATATAGGTCAAGACAATGGTGGATACAGCTACCAGGCCAAAACCAAACCAAAACCGGCCCCAGTCCATTTTCTTTCTACTGGTCGTAACTGTCAAAACAGGCTGCTTATGGACCATTCTTATCCATAGGAATAAGAAGAATAATCCGATCGCAAAACTCAGTAGCATTAAAAACAAAGTGAGATTGGAATCCAGTATGGTCATCATTCCATTGGGATCACCCAATTCGGACAAATCTCTCCCCTCACTGATCAGTTTTGCAGCGGCAAAGCCAAAGAAAGGTAGAATACCGATCAGTTGAGCGCCAAAGAACACGAGGACTGCCCCGAGGAAGTATCTCCAGGCATCGTGCAAATAATTGTAGGCTTGAGCTAAAAACATAAATTCAGTATCAGTTGAAATCTTATAGAATAAGGGAGTAATCCCAGTGTTTGTTCGGGTCCCATCTCAGCACACCGGCATCCGCAATTAGAGGAGACGGTATATTATTGTGAAACAAGCCCCGGTCCCCAATCCCTGCGGCAATTTACTATTTTTCGTAAAGGTATATTGGGCAATGGCATTGAGTCCAATATTGCTTTCCAGAGCCGATGTGACCCACCATCCAGCACCGTATTGGCCTGCCAGATCGATCCATTGATCACAACTGGCAAATCCCCCCAGAAGACTGGGTTTTAGAATGAGGTATTGCGGTCTGATCTCCTCCATCAGTTGCTTGCGATCCTGTAAATGGTGTACCCCAATCAGCTCCTCGTCCAGTGCTATGGGAAGTGGTGTGTGTTTACAAAGTTCGGCCATTTCCTTCCACTGTCCGGCGGCAATAGGTTGTTCGATGGAGTGAATATCCAGCTTGTGTAATTGTTCAAGCTTCCCCATGGCTTCATCAGGATGGAAAGCACCATTGGCGTCGACCCTGAGCATGATCTCATTGTAAGAATAGTGTCTTCTCACCTCTTTTAACAACTCCAATTCGGTATCGAAATCCAGGGCACCGATCTTGAGTTTGACACAATCGAAACCACGGTCAATTTTTTCCCGGATCTGTTTTCGCATAAAATCCGGATCTCCCATCCACACCAATCCATTGATGGGAATAGGATGTCCATTCATTGAAAACTCTGATGGATAAACCTGACTGGAATCCGAGTTTTCCAAAGAACGAAAGGCCATTTCCAACCCAATGCGAATAGACGGAAATTCCTTGTTCATCTCTAATAGTTCCTCCAAGGGAGAGTTAATATGATCACAGGTTTTGGCCAGTTGCTGCTCGTAATCCGGCCGATCGTCCGAACTGAGTCCCCGAAATAGCCCACATTCTCCAAGGCCGATTTCATGGCCTTGCCGAAGGATGAGAAACCAGGTTTCCTTATCATGCAGTACTCCCCTGGAAGTGCCTCCGGGTTGTTTGAAATGCAGCAGGTAGCGCTTGTATTCTGCTTGCATAATTAGCGTCTAGAGCTCAATAGATTCGCCAATGGATAATAACATCAAGTCCTTTCCAGCCTCGAAGAACTTTCGCTTGGCCTCGTCCTGGTCGATCTCTATATAACCAAAGGTATCGTAATGTACTCCCAGGATCTTATCGCAGTCAACAAAATCACTGGCAATGATAGCATCTGCTATTCCCATTGTGAAGTTGTCACCGATGGGTAAAATAGCCAAGTCGAGTTTGGTCTGCATGGGAATGAGTTTCATATCCATGGTCAGGGCGGTATCCCCGGCTATGTAAATGTTCTTGTGTTCCCCTTCTATTACAAACCCTCCCGGCTGCCCGCCGTTAGCTCCGTCCGGAAAACTACTGGTATGGATGGCATTCACATACTTCACTCGCCCAAAATCAAAGTTCCAATTACCCCCGTGGTTCATGGGATGAACAGTCAGTCCCTTTTCTTGATAATACATGGCGATCTCGTAGTTGCTCACAATGGTAGCACCCGTTCTACGTGCTATTTCCTCCGCATCCAGGGTATGATCCTGATGGGCATGGGTCAGCAGAATATAATCGGCCGGTATTTGATCTTTGTTTACTTGATCGGTGATCAGTGGGTTTCCACTAATAAATGGGTCGATCAGTAACTTGGTCTCACCTACTTCTATGCCTAGGCAATTGTGCCCGTAAAAATTGATTTTCATACTGCCAGGTTTTAATGATATTAAACGATCAAACTACAGATAAAGATAAGTATAGATAGGGCAAAAGTAGATAGGGCAACCTTCTTGAGTTCGGGGTCAAAACCAGCGGGTTCTTTGATCCTTACAACTCGAATCAAGTGTATGATCAGGGGTATCAAGGCCAAAGCAGGAATTAACCAGATGGTGTTGTCTTTGGATAACATGAACCGAAGTGCAAAAACGATGGCCGTAACCACAAGCAAACTGTGATAAAGAAGGGCTCCCTTCTCGCCTAACCTGACCGCCAGGGTGATCTTACCCACATTGGCATCGTTATCACGATCTCTCATATTATTCAGGTTGAGTACGGCTGTACTGAGGCATCCGACACTTAGGGATAGCCAAACGATCTCATAATTCAGCTGGTCCGTATATAGAAAGTAAGCCGCGACCACCCCGATGATGCCGAAGAACAAAAAGACAAAGAGGTCTCCCAAACCGATATAACCATAAGCTCCTTTGCCCACGGTGTAGGTGATGGCTGCCGTCACAGCAAACACTCCCAGACCTGCATAAATGGCCATGTACATCCAATCTCTTTCCCAAAAGGCAATCAGTATCAAAATCGCAGACAGCAGCATACTGACTACACTATTAAACAGCATGCCCTGTTTCAATTCGTGAGCAGTCAAGATTCCAGATTGCAATGCCCGCTTGGGTCCAAGGCGTTCGTCATTATCGGTACCTTTCACGCCGTCGCCATAATCGTTTGCAAAATTGGAAAGGATCTGGAAGGATAGCGTTGTGAGTAGGGAAAGGGTAAAAATCACACCCGAGAAAACATCCTCTGTGATCGCCACCGCAGCCGCGGCGATAATACCCGAAAGGGATAAGGGTAAAGTCCTTAAACGTGCAGCCTCTATCCAGGCTTTGGTCTTACTCATGCAGTTTTCGATCGTCTCACAAAATTACGGATAAAAAAAGCCGTCTTCTAGGGGAAGTCAGTCAAAATTGGATGTAAACTCATAAAATTTTTGTGGTTAGACATCCTGGTTCCGGTTTACAATTGAACCTGAATGGTGCATAAAGATGGTTCATCCAAGAAGGTGTCCTTGTTACCTCTCAGTTCTTCAGGACTATTTCTATTAGCTGATCAACACAATATGAGAAAGTTAACCAACAATCCTGGGGAACCCCGTCCTCACAGCTGGCTGTTCCTGAAGATAATTCCAATACTATTTGAGCAGAAATTGCTTACATTCAATGCCGATAACAACTAAACTTAACTTATGAATCGAAACAAAGACCTGGGAATGCTTATCCTGAGGATAGGTGTTTCCGCCTTGATGCTTACCCACGGCATCCCCAAATTGCTCAAACTCTTTAATGGAGATTTCGATTTTCCTGATCCCATCGGATGGGGATCCACTATTTCACTTATAGCTGCAGTAGTTGGTGAGGCCATTGCCCCAATGCTGATAATTATTGGGTATAAGACGCGATTAGCGGCTGCCCTTGCGGCTATTACCATGGCTGTTGCCGCCTTTATCGTTCACGCCGGTGATCCGGTCGGAACCAAAGAAAAGGCTTTATTCTATCTGGTCGCCTTTGTGGCCATAGGTATTATGGGAGCTGGTAAATATTCCCTAGACCGCAGATAAGGTCCCTTAGCGCATGATCTGAAGGAGTAATTCCTTATATAATTCGGCATGAGAGCCGGTGTATTCCACCCCTTTGGCTTTCATGTCGATTGTTCTTATCGAGCCTATCACCCGGCTCACTTTCTTCATGGGATAATTACTGGCAGCCGTTCTGTATTGTCTCACATTATAATTGGACATACCCAGGGCTTGCGATGCTTTAGACTTATCTATAAGAGCATGATACTTCATCAGCTTAGTAAAGAAGCCATACATAATTGCCGTGGTCATAAGTAAGGGATGGCTCTTAGGGTTCTGTCCAAAATAATGCACGATCCCGAAGGCTTTCTTCTCATCCCGCTCGGCAATAGCAGCCTGTAATTCGAAGTTGTTGAAATCCTTCGAGATCCCAATGTTTCGCTCTACTAGTTCCGGGGTGATGGATTGACCTTCCGGGATCAGCAGCATCAATTTATTGAGCTCATTATCGATCTTACTCAAGTCATTACCCAGGAATTCGACCAGCATTTGAGCTGCTTTAGGTACTATGGAATATCCTTTCAGGGCCAGTACCTGCCGGATCCATTCCGGGAGCTGATTATCGTAGAGCTTCTTACTTTCAAAGACCACTCCTTTGTCCCTGATGGCTTTGACCAGTTTCTTACGGCTATCTAGTTTTTTGTACTTGTAGGCAATAACCAATACGGTGGTTGGTTGAGGATTTTCGGCATAGGGGGCCAATTGATCAATGGTCCGGGCCAGATCCTGGGCCTCTTTCAGAATGATCACTTGCCTGGGAGCCATCATGGGATATCGTTTGGCCTGGGCCACCAGATCGTTGATCTGGACATCCCGGCCGTAAAGCACTACCTGGTTAAATCCCTTTTCTTCTTCGCTCAATAGTTCTTTCTCGATGATGGAACTGATCAGATCGACATAATAGGGCTCCGGGCCATGCAGCAGGTATATGGGTGCTGGATTGCCGGAGCGAACTGCCTGAACTATTTTTTGGACTTCTTCCAAGGCCATGGTTTTGAAGCAGGTTTAGATTGGGTTGTAATACGTAATTTGCGGCTGTGGAAAAGCTGAACTTTCCGGAATTTCAGTTCCGATTCAAAAATAGGGAAAACAAAAGCTTGATCTTCGACCGGATCCGAAAAAAATTTGTGATCCTTACACCGGAAGAATGGGTCCGTCAACATTACCTCAGCTACCTGATGGAAATCAAGCACTATCCCCCTACCCTGATCAACGTAGAAAAGAAGATCAGCGTCCACGGGCAACCCAAACGTTATGATATCGTGGTCTTCTATCCAAATGGACGAGTTCGTATCTTGGTAGAATGCAAAGCTCCGCAGGTGAGGATAGATCAAGAGACCTTCGATCAGATCGCTCGCTATCACCTCAGCCTTCAGGCAGACTTTTTATTAATTGGCAACGGACTGTCTCATTATTGTTGCCAGGTAGATCAGGACAATGCGTCCTATCATTTTTTGAAGGAAATTCCTGCGTATACAATTAGTAATTAACTTGCGAGCGTGAAAGTGGCTGTTGTCATACTTAACTGGAATGGAATCCCCCTCCTCAAGCAATTTCTGCCATCGGTTGTAGTCAATAGTCAAGGGCATTCAATCTATGTGATCGACAATGGTTCCGAGGACGGATCTGTAGACTGGCTGAAAATTACCTATCCCGATCTTAAGGTCATTTCGCTTCCACAGAATCTGGGTTATGCGGGTGGCTATAACCAAGGATTGAAACAGATAGAGGAAGAGGTTTACATTTTATTGAACAGCGATGTAGAGGTTACTCCCAACTGGATCGATCCCCTTATCAAACTTTTCGAAGAAAACCCAGGCTGCGTTGCAATACAACCAAAGATTGTTAACCACCAGCATCGCGATCGTTTTGATTATGCGGGTGCTGCAGGTGGATTCCTGGATAAGCTGGGATATCCTTACTGCCGAGGCAGGATATTTGAACATATTGAAAACGACGAAGGTCAATATGACGACGTCCGTCCCATCTTCTGGGCCAGCGGGCCTGTCTTGTGGTCAAGCGTCAAAAATACTGGGAAGTAGATGGTTTGGATGAAGATCTCTTTGCCCACCATGAAGAGATCGATCTGTGCTGGAGACTTCAAAGCCAAGGTGGAATAGTCCTATTTACTCCCCACTCGGTGGTCTACCACCTGGGCGGTGGCACTTTAGACACCGCCAGCAGTAGGAAAACCTATCTTAATTTTAGGAACTCTCTCTTGGTGATCTTTAAAAACGTTAAGGGCTGGCAGGCCTACTTTGTTATTTTGGCTAGATTGATCCTAGATGCATTGGCAGTACTTCGTTTCTTAATCAAGTTTCAACCCAAACACGCCACCGCAGTTCTCCGTGCACATATTGGCTTTTATCGGCTGATTTCCAGCTTTCGAGTGAAACGTCAACGTTGGGCGACAGGCCTTAAATATTTTGAAAATGGCTCGATTGTCAGGAGTTATTTTCTGTTAAAAAAACGTACCTTTAACAGGCTTTAGGCTGTCTTGCTTAAAGTATTGTTAAGTGAAAGAGCGCTTCCAGCTGTTTTCCTAATTTTGACTAACCCTAAAACACATTACAATGAAAAAGCTCTTTATCCTTGCCGCTTGCAGCGGTTTGATTTTTACTTCCTGTGTATCCAATAAGAAATATGCTGAATTGGAGGCCAAACAACGGGACACTCAGGATCGTCTTAATACGACAACCGTAAAATTGAACAGTTGCGAGGACGAGAAGGACGCCCTCAGAAGCCAATTGGCCTCGCTGAACGACACCAACAAAGAATTGATCAACCAGATCGGGAACTTTACAGATCTGACCAAGAAAGGTGCCGAAAACCTGGAGCGTTCACTGGAAAGTCTTAAGGAAAAGGATCTTACCATCAATAAATTACGTGATGCCTTAACAAGAAGAGACTCCGTTAACCTGGCCCTGGTTCAGAGCCTGAAGGGAGTGTTAGGGAACCTGGACGATACTGACATTGAAATTAGCGTAGACAAGGGAGTGGTTATCGTAAATATCTCGGACAAGTTATTGTTTAGAAGTGGTAGTTATACTGTTACTCCTCAAGCCAGAGAGATCCTGGGTAAAGTAGCTCAGGTTGTAAACGCCAAGCCCGACTTCGAATTCATCGTGGAAGGCCATACGGATGACGATCCGATAGCCACAGCATCCATCAAAGACAACTGGGACCTGAGTGTTCTGCGAGCGACCTCAGTAGTGCGTATTCTTCAGAATGATTTTGGTGTGAGCCCAGCGCGTATGACGGCAGGAGGACGCAGCGAATACATTCCGGTTGCGAGCAACGAAACACGGGAAGGCAAAGCCAAGAACAGAAGAACAAGGATCGCGGTTTTACCTAAACTGGATCAGTTCTACAGCATGATCGAAGAAGGTCTTAAGGATCCTGCGATCAATGACTAGGTAATTAAAGACAATGATAATTGACCCGGCTTCGGCCGGGTTTTTTAATGCGTATATTGAGCCCATGAAGGATCAGGAATTTTTAACGGCCTTTGGTTCAGCCCAACTCCCCCCTGACCAGTTTGATCATAAGGCTCACCTAAGGTTGGCCTATCTCCAGATAAAACAGCATGGCCGTGATACCGCCAGTGAATTGATCAGCAAACAGATCAAAGACTACACAATTCATTGGGGTGCAGCAACTAAATATCACCAGACCCTTACCCAGGCAGCTGTTTACACTATGTCCCAATTTATGGATCGGAAACCAGAATTAGGTTTCGAAGATCTGCTTCGTCATTTTCCCCGGCTTCTAACGGGGTTCAATGAGCTGATCGGGCAACACTACTCCAAAGACTTGCTGGCCAGTGAGGAGGCAAGAGAACGATATCTGGAGCCTGATAAATTGCCTTTTGATGTGGCTTGAGTAGTTTAGATCTCCACACTACCCTTACCCTCTCTTATCAATTCGGGCTGGTCACCTCTAAGGTCAATTACCGTTGAGGGAACATTACCCCCATAGCCAGAGTCAACGACCAGATCGACCTTGTCTATCCACTTTTCATGGATCAATTCCGGGTCAGTAGTATATTCCAGGATCTCATCATCGTCGTAGAGGGAGGCAGACACTAAAGGGTTACCCAGAGTCTCGACTATGGATCTCGCCACCGAATGATCCGGTACCCTGATCCCCACCTCCTTTTTCTTTTTAAAGGCCGAAGGTAATTTTGAACTTCCCGGAAGTATGAAGGTGTAGGGCCCTGGCAAGGTCCGTCTCAGAATCTTATAGGTCGGGTTATCGATCTGCCTGGTAAAGTCACTCAGATTGCTTAAGTCCGAACAGATAAAGGAGAAATTAGCTTTGGCCAGATCCACACCGCGGATATCTGCAAGCCTGTGCAAGGCTTTATTGTTGTTCAGATCGCAACCGAAAGCGTAAACCGTATCCGTAGGAAAGACAATAAGACCACCTTTTTTCAGGACCTCAACTACCTGTTCCACCTGTTTGGGATTAGGATTTTCAGGGTATATCTTTAGTAACATAGCATGTTTTTTAGACCATAGTTAAGATACAAAATTTCGTACTGCGAATCGCTTTCAAATTTGTCTATGGGTATGATATCCAACTAAACAAACTTGTGTAACTTGAGGCTGATAAGTTAATGGTGTGCTCGCTTCTATTGGAACTTTCTTAAAACAACCCTATCCCTACTACTATCGGGGACGTTCATTGATAATCCTTTTGGGACTGCTTTTCCTGGCTTCCACCAGTTTCAATTATTTCTTCGAACCTTTTGGAAATAACCCGGCCGAGATGAAGTTCTCCTTCTTTTGGATCTGCGTGATCCATAGTCTGAATGCTGGCCTAACCATTGCGTTGGTGGTGTTTGTTGCTCATTTTGTGGTCGATAAGGACAACTGGACCACAGGCAGGGAACTTCTTTTGTGGAGTATTTTCCTTCTGGCTGTTGGAATTGCTCAATTCTTCATCAGGGATTTCGTATACGACAATCCGCGAAACTGGACCACCAGATACCTGTTGGAGGAAATTAGGAACACCTATCTCATCGGGGGTATTCTACTGTTGATGTTGGTGTCACTTAATTTCAATCGCCTCTACTTTCAAAACCGGGTCCAGGCTCAGTCCATTATTATTCAACCCAGAAAGAGACCAGATCAGAACCGATCCATTGCCATCCGGACAACCGTACAACAGGATAACTTTTCCCTTAACCCAGATGCTTTTGTCTACGCACATTCCGAAAAGAATTATCTCAATCTTTACCTGGAAGTAGCTGGCACCACACAACAGAAGTTGATCCGCATGCCCATGAAACAATTGGACGATCAACTAGAGGACATCTCGGACCTGGTTAGAGTACACAGGTCCTATCTGGTGAATTTAAGAAGAGTTCTTTCCGTAGAAGGCAATGCTTCTGGCTACCAGCTTCAATTGGAGGGAGCGACTATACCCATTCCTGTTTCGAGATCCTTTATTCCTAGTTTTCAGGAGCGAATGGAATCCATGGGTTGATCCGTTCGTCCCTAGGTCTTGTCATTGGTCCCAAAAGCTCGTTAGACATCCCATTTCGTTTACCCTCATCCCATTCTTTTGCAGGATTTTCGAGCTTGAAATAGTTTTGGCTCAAAACAAAATAGTCATGCGTAGATTTGATATGGATTGGTTAAGAGTATTGGTCTTTGGATTGTTAATACTTTATCATGTAGGGATGTTCTTTGTCCCTTGGGGGTGGCACATCAAGAACAATGAGATCTCCTTGGATCTACAGTGGCCTATGCTATTTGTAAATCAATGGCGGTTACCTATACTCTTTGTGATTTCCGGGATGGGAACTTACTACGCCTTTGGAAAACGTTCAGCTGGTCAATTTGCCAAGGAACGTCTCATCAGATTGTTCATCCCGCTGGCTGTAGGGATGTTTCTAATCGTTCCTCCTCAGGTCTATATTGAGCGAATAGCCACCGGACAATTCTCTGGTGGATATTTTGACTTTTGGCCAGCTCATGCCTTTTCAGGCGGCACCTATCCCGATGGTAATCTCACCTGGCATCATTTATGGTTCTTGCCGTATCTCTTGATCTTCTCTTTGGTTCTGATCCCGGTGTTCAGTTACTTGAGAAAGAACCCTCAAGCCAGGTTTCTAAAATGGACAGCCGGAATGTACAGTAATCCCTGGAAGATCTTTTTACTGATCATTCCACTTTACCTGGCCGAGGCCTTTTTGGAGCCCTTTTTTCCTGTTACCCATGCATTGGTCGGCGATTGGTTTGCCTTAGCCTTCTTTCTTGTTCTCTTCTTCTACGGTTTCCTTTTGATCGCATCTGGTGGAAGATTCTGGGAATTCGTTGCCAGGTATAGACGTATTTATCTGATGTGTGGAATCGTTGGTTTTACTGCATTGATTGGGATAATCTTGTTATATCCAGATTCAACCTGGCGTCATTTTACGGAGGCCGGAATCAAAGTCTTCAATATCTGGTCCTGGATATTGGCCATATTTGGTTACGGTAGTGCCTACCTGAACAAGCCTAGCAGGGCCTTGGCCTATGCCAACCAGGCGGTATATCCATTTTATATTCTGCATCAAACAATCACTTTAGTTGTAGCCTATTACTTAATGGACCTCAATTGGTCTGTCACCACCAAATTCGTAATTCTGACTGTGGTCACTTTTGGCGGCTCCTGGCTGATATACGAGTTTCTGATCAGGAGATGGAAATGGATACGCCCACTATTTGGGCTTAAGGTCAGGCGATTGAACGTGGATGCCTATAACAATAGAAATAAGGAACTAATCCAGGACATTCAGCTTAGCAAAGCGAAGCAATAGTTTTTTTAAGCCACCCTGCTCAAATTGGATCTCGGCCTTGACATCGGCGCCAACACCTTCGATCTTAAGCACCTTGCCCTTTCCAAAACGCTGATGCTCCACCCGGTTTCCTACTTCCAGATTGACTTTGGGAGTACTGGCGCCATTGGAAGGGGAACTCGATGCGGGTTTGACCTTCCGCAATTTTCGGGTTCCTGCAGATATCGGCATCTTGGGTGGGGTTCCTGACACTGGTTTCTTTAAGCGCAATTTGGATTTGTCTACCTCCCCAAAAATGTCCGCATCGATCATGGGTTTGAACCGGGTTTCGGTGATCGGGGTTAAATAATCCAAGTATTGCTCATCGATCTCATCTAAAAATCGGCTTGGTTCGGCATCGATCAACTTACCCCAACGATACCTGGTTTGAGCATAGGTTAGGTAGGCTTGTTTTTCGGCCCGTGTCAGTGCCACATAAAACAGTCTTCGCTCCTCCTCCAACTCCGATCTGGAATTTAGATTCATGGCACTAGGGAAAAGGTCTTCTTCCATTCCCACCACATAGACGAATGGAAATTCTAAACCCTTTGCCAAGTGGACCGTCATCAGGGCAACCCGGTTATCGTCTCCTTTCTCATTATCCAGGTCTGTGGCCAGAGCCACGTCCTCTAAGAATTCGGTCAGGGAGCCGGTAGTGTCCGCCAGTTCTTTCTGACCTTCCACAAAATCCCGAATACCATTGAGCAATTCCTCTATGTTCTCAATTCGGGCAATTCCTTCCGGGGTACCATCTTTCTTGAGTTCCTGAACCAAGCCGGTCTTTTTGGCAACCTGTTCCGCTATGTGGAAGGCATCCACCTGCTCATTGGTCACTTGGAAGGATCGGATCATGGTGACAAAGTTCTCTAGTTTGGTTTGGGTTCCTTTGTTCACGTTGATGGGGTTTTGCTGTAATTGCTCCATCACCTCGAACATGGAAACTCCCCGCTCGTTAGCGGCCACTACGATCTTATCCACAGTGGTCTGGCCGATCCCGCGTGCCGGATAATTGATCACTCGCTTCAGGGCTTCTTCATCGCTTGGATTGAGTATGAGCCGTAAATAGGCCAGTACATCCTTGATCTCCTTGCGCTGGTAAAAACTCAGACCTCCATATATTCGATAGGGAATGTCCTTTTTCCGCAGTGCGTCCTCAATAGCCCTGGACTGTGCATTAGTACGATAGAGCACTGCAAATTCCTTGTGTTGCATCTGCAGGTTCATCTGGTTCTCAAAGATTGAACCTGCAACAAAACGGCCTTCGTCGGCATCCGTCATGCTGCGATTCACCTTGATGGGATTTCCCTGGTCGTTGGCCGTCCAGACCACCTTCTCTAAACGAGACTGGTTCTTCTCGATCAAACTATTGGCTGCTCTGACTATCGTTTTGGTCGACCGATAATTCTGCTCCAACCGATATACACTGACATTGTCGTAATCCTTTTGAAAATTCAGGATGTTGTTGATATTCGCACCCCTAAAGGCATATATACTTTGGGCGTCGTCGCCGACCACACAGATATTCTGAAACCGATCGCTCAGGGCCCGAACGATCAGATACTGACTGTGATTGGTATCCTGGTACTCGTCCACCAGGATATATCGGAATCGATTCTGGTATTTGGCCAATACCTCAGGGAAACGGGTCAATAATTCATTGGTCTTCAGGAGAAGATCGTCGAAGTCCATGGCTCCGGCCTTAAAGCAGCGATCCACATATTCTTTGTAAATGTCTCCCATCCTCGGCATCCTGGCCATGGCGTCTGCCTCTACCAGCTCCGGATTGTTGAAGTAGGCCCTTACCGTGATCAGCGAATTCTTGTAGGAGGAAATTCTGGAATACACCTGCTTGTATTTGTAGATGTCCTTGTCCAGTCGCATCTCTTTGATGATACTCCTGATCAGACTCTGGGAATCCTGGGTGTCGTAAATCGTAAAGTTTGAGGGATAGCCCAGTTTGTCGGCTTCAAAGCGAAGTATTCGAGCAAAGATGCTGTGAAAGGTACCCATCCAAAGATTTTTAGCTTCAGAATTGCCGACTATCTCGGCGATACGTTTCTTCATCTCTCGGGCCGCCTTATTGGTAAAGGTCAAAGCCAGGATGTTAAAGGGGTCAACTCCCTGGGACATCAGATAGGCGATCCGATAGGTTAAAACCCTGGTCTTTCCGGAGCCTGCCCCGGCGATGACCATTAGAGGTCCATCCTTGTGAACGGTCGGTGCCCGTTGGGCTTCATTGAGTTGATCTAAATAATTTTGCAAGGTGAAATTGACTCCAGAGTGATAGGGTGAAAATAATGAAATTCGCCTCTATTCTGAACCCGATCTGCCAACAACTTATAAACAGCCTGGGATTTCGGATTTAGCGAAATTTAGATATCTTTAAAGACAACATCAACTAGTCCGAATACAAACATTTCTATGCGGCAATCCATCTTCTGCCTGTTTCTTATGATCACGGCCGTGATCACAGCTCAGAAAACCAAAAAGCCAGGTCCGGTAATTATGAGCTACGGCCCGACATCTGCAGTCGAAGATCCTGATTTTGTCATGGACAAGGCGGCGGAGTACAAAGTGCTCTTCGACGTTACCACCTCCAGTGAGTCCAAACCGGATCAGGTAAACAAAGGATTGGAGACTGCGGCCAGATTTCTGAATATGCATGTAGGCGCTGGCAAGGATCCAAAGACCTTAAATCCGGTTATGATCGTACATGGAGGGGCTAGTTACGGATTGCTTAGAAACGAATTCTACAAAGAAAAATACGGTGTGGACAACCCCAACATTGGTCTGATCGAAGAATTGGACAGGGCCGGTGTAGAAATCTATATCTGTGGGCAAACGGCAGCTCATAGGGATATTGGTGAAGAGAAGCGACTGCAAGAGGTCAAACTGGCCCTCTCTGCCATGACCGTACTGATCGAACTACAACAACAGGGATTTGCCGTGATCACCTTAAAATGAACCTCATGAAGAAGCTAATTCTATCCGCAGGTCTTGTTGCATTCATTTCCCCATTGCTGATTCAGGCACAAAACAATTGGGAAGATGACTTTCAGCAGATCGAATCTAAAGTAATCGAGTGGCGACGGCATTTTCACCAGAACCCGGAATTGTCGAACAGAGAATTCAATACCGCCAACAAGATTGCCGACCACCTCAGATCGCTAGGAATGGAGGTCGAAACCGGAATTGCAAAAACAGGCGTAGTGGGAATTCTAAAAGGGAGCAAAAAAGGGAAAGTGGTGGCCTTACGGGCAGACATCGATGCCCTACCGGTTACCGAACGGAATGACCTACCCTTCCGCAGTCAAGTGTCAACGGAATTTCTGGGGCAGGAAACCGGAGTGATGCACGCCTGCGGACACGATACGCACACAGCCATCCTAATGGGTGTAGCTGAAGTGCTCTCCAAGCACAAAGATCAGATCCAAGGAACGGTTAAGTTCATTTTCCAACCGGCCGAGGAAGGACCACCACCGGGAGAAGAAGGTGGTGCCAAATTGATGATCAAAGAGGGTGTACTCAAGAATCCCGATGTGGACGCAATCTTTGGCCTGCATATCAACTCAGGCACCCCTGTAGGTGATATTCGATACAAACCCGGTGGTACTATGGCTGCTGTAGAGCGTTTCGTGGTCACTGTAGAAGGGAAACAAACCCACGGATCAGCTCCCTGGACTGGTGTTGATCCTATTTATATATCTGCCAAGATCATCGATGGCTTTCAGTCTATAATCAGCCGAGAGTCCCCGCTGGTAAACGAGGCTGCCGTAATTACCGTCGGTAAGATCACCGCGGGAGTCCGGTTCAACATCATTCCGGAAAGTGCGGAAATGATCGGAACTGTCCGAACATTGGACCCAACTATGCGGTCCATGATCATGAGGAGAATGAACGAAATGGCCGAAGGAATAGCCAAGACTTATGGAGGCAAGGCCAGTATAGAATGGCAAAACAATACGGTAATCACCTATAACGATCCGGAACTGACAGCCCAAATGCTTCCCAGTTTACAGAGGGTCGCCGGTGCAGATAACGTTGTTCTGACAAAGGCTACCACGGGGGGTGAAGACTTCAGTTATTTCCAAGAAGAAGTCCCCGGCTTCTATTTCTTTCTGGGAGGAATGACCCCTGGGAATGAGCAGCCTTTCCCGCATCACACACCAGATTTTTATATAGACGAAAGCGGATTGCTATTGGGTGTCAAGGCACTTACACAGCTATCCATGGATTACTTGAATGCACAATAAAACTACCATATGAAGCGCTTTACAATTATTCTAGTACTGAGTTTGATCAGTATTTCAGCCTGGGCCCAGGCACCAATCGAAACAAGCATTACCGAGGTCGAATCCAAGGTGATCGAATGGAGGAGGGATTTCCATCAGTATCCTGAACTCTCTAACAGGGAATTCAAAACGGCCGAGAAGATAGCCGCACATCTAGAATCCCTCGGCATGGAAGTTCAGACGGGCATCGCCCATACCGGGGTAGTTGGAATCCTAAAGGGCAATAAACCAGGAAAGGTACTGGCACTAAGAGCAGATATTGATGCTCTTCCGGTCACAGAAAGGGCGGATCTGCCCTTCAAATCGGAGGTGACTACTACCTTCAGGGGTGTAGAGACCGGGGTGATGCACGCCTGTGGACATGATACACACATCGCCATCCTGATGGGAGTGGCCGAGGTAATGTCCAAGCATAATGACTTTGCCGGAACCATCAAATTCATTTTTCAACCCGCCGAGGAAGGAGCCCCTCCGGGAGAAGAAGGTGGTGCCGAAATGATGGTTAAAGAAGGAGTGTTGACCAATCCCGATGTGGACGCCATTTTTGGGTTGCACATAGGTTCCAGTCAGCCCATAAACACCATTGCTTACAAGTCCCAAGGACTTTTGGCGGCCTCGCAGAGCTTTGAGATAACGGTAAAAGGAAAACAAACACATGGTTCTATGCCTTGGGGCGGAATTGACCCCATCATGGCGGCTGTCAAGATCATTGACGGGCTTCAGACCATAATTTCCAGGGAATCGCCACTCACCCAGGAGGCAGCAGTGCTATCAATCGGTAAGATTGCAGGAGGTGTAAGGAGCAATATTATCCCTGAAGAGGTACAGATCGTGGGTACGCTGAGGACCCTGGACAAGGGCATGCAAGCCATGATCAACCGCAGGATGAAAGAAATGGTACCTGCCATAGCAGCTGCCTACAGGGCCGAGGCCACCATTGAGATCGACAAAGGCTATCCCATCACCTACAATGACCCTGAATTGACTGCCCAAATGGTGCCATCCCTAAAAAAGGCGGCAGGCGACAACCGAGTATTCGAGATCGGAGCCATTACCGGAGCCGAGGATTTCTCCTTTTTTGCTCAAGAGGTTCCCGGTCTTTATTTCTTCCTGGGAGGAATGACTCCGGGAAACACTACTCCTTTCCCCCACCATACTCCTGATTTTTACATAGATGAAGGGGGAATGTTACTAGGTGTGAAGGCTTTCGTTCAGCTCACTATGGATTACCTCGGATCATAGCATGGATGGTTTTTGGAATACGTTTAGTCTGATACCCTGGTGGGGGTGGGTCCTGTTATTCCTGCTGCTAATAGCTATAAAGGATGTCTTTTTTAATAAAAGGCATACCATCAAGCACAATTTCCCCGTAATTGGCCATTTACGCTATATTCTGGAACGGATCGGTCCGGAACTGCGACAATATATTGTTGCCAATAACCGGGAGGAACTTCCCTTTAACCGTATCGAACGAAGTTGGATCTATGCCTCGGCCAAGAACGAGAACAATTACGAAGGATTTGGTACAGACCGGGATATCTATGCGCCCAACTACATCTTTATCAACAATGCCATGTTCCCCTTCAGATTGGAGAAGGGACACCCCAACACCAATGACCCTTATTTTTTACCCTGTGCAAAAGTAATGGGAGCTGGTCGACGGATCAGACCATTCAGGCCGGCCTCTGTGATCAATGTTTCGGCCATGAGTTTTGGATCCTTGTCTGCTCGAGCCATCGAATCCCTCAACAGGGGCTGCGGTTTGGCGAATGCTTATCACAACACCGGAGAGGGTGGCCTCTCTCCTTACCACTGCTCCGGGAGCGATGTGGTCTTTCATTTTGGTACAGGCTATTTCGGCGTTCGTGATGAAGCAGGTAATTTTTCGCTCCAGCACTTGGTGAAATTGACCCAGGAATACCCCCAGATCCGTGCGGTGGAGATCAAATTATCCCAGGGAGCAAAACCCGGGAAAGGTGGTGTATTGCCCGCTTCCAAGATCACGGCCGAGATCGCCGCAATCCGAGGCGTGCCTAAAGGAAAGGATGTGCTTTCCCCTCCCACCCATTCCGCATTCCAAGGTACCCGTGAAATGATAGACTTTATCGAAGAGCTTGCCCAAGCCACGGGTCTTCCGGTTGGAATCAAATCGGCAGTGGGGAAATTGGACGATTGGCGTGAGCTGGCCAAAATCATGCAAGATACTGGTAGAGGACCCGATTTTATTACCATAGACGGAGGTGAAGGTGGAACTGGTGCAGCCCCGCCTAGTTTTGCCGATCATGTTGCCCTGCCCTGGTTATTTGGATTCAGTGATGTCTATAAGATCTTTAAATCACATCAGCTTTGTGAACGGGTTGTCTTTGTGGGTAGCGGAAAATTGGGATTCCCTGCCAAAGCGGCCATGGCCTTTGCCATGGGTGTCGATTGTATTAACGTGGCTCGGGAAGCCATGATGTCTATCGGCTGTATACAAGCTCAGATCTGTCATAACAATCATTGCCCGAGCGGTGTGGCTACACAGAGCAAATGGCGACAAAGCGGTATCAATATCCAGGATAAGTCCACTCGGACTCACTTCTATTTTAAGAATTTCAGGAAGGAATTGCTTGAGATTACCCACGCCTGTGGATATGAACATCCATCGCAGTTTACCATGGATGATGTTGAGTTTTCACTGGGCGATAGAAATCTGCTCAAGACCTTGGCAGATGCCTTCGGGTACAACAAGGTGAAGATTCCGTTTACGGGTATTAAGGACTGTATGGACTGCCCTCATTTGGGCGGTAATTACGAACCTAAATCGGCCAAGAAAGCGGTAAAACAAGCACGCAAAGCGGCTAAAGTCCGTTATTAATCCCTATTTTCAACCCATCAATTGATCCAATAATACCAGATCTATGGAAATTGCACCAGTCCTAAATTACCTGGCCTACATCATCCCCTCTATCATTGTTGGGATCGTTGCTTACTATTTTTTTAAGGGACATACAGCCAACGAAGAGGGTCGCAGACGTTATATGCTGCAAAAAGAAATTCAGAATAAGATCCTCCCCACCCGTCTTCAGGCCTACGAGAGGCTCTCCCTGCTTATGGAAAGAATAGACCCTAACAAACTGCTTATTCGAGTAAAGCCTTATTCCGACGATATCGATAAGTACGAAGCACTGCTGATCAAGAATATCGAACAGGAATTTGAACACAATGTGGCACAACAGATCTATGTGACCCACGAGTGCTGGAACTTGATCAACGCTGCAAAAAATGCCACCATACATGTGATCCGACAGGCTTCCATGCATGAAAAATCAAAGACCGCAGACCAGATGCGGGAATATATTCTCCAAAATTTCATGGAGGAGATCACACCATCACAAAAGGCCTTAGCTTATATCAAGAAGGAAGTGGGTGAACTATTCGCCTAGAACCGATTCCAAGTATTTCTTTTGATCCTCCTTTAACCTGCCGAGCATCTCGACAAGCTTGGTCCGGTAAGCAGGAGTGCCAATGGCTTCCTTTAGCATACCCCTTGCAGCTTTCCTGAACCGCCAATTAGGATGCATACAGGCATCTACCAGGGATTTCAGCGATTGATCATCGTGGGCCTGCAATTGATGAAGGTATTCAAGGGCTCCCTCTCTGATCTCAAAACTGTAATCGGGCATGGTGTAATCTCTTAATTCTTTGATCAAAGCTCCACGATTACCCTGCCGGTAATCTGTTGTAGCTAAGGCCAGTACTAACCAAAGTTGTCTCAGGCTCCTGTTCTGAAAGCCCATTTGGCCATCCATTTTGTCCAGAAAACGCTGCCTGTCGAGCGGAAAACTATACCACAAATGGTACAAGGCAGCCTCTCTGGTAACATAGGAAGGATCCTCCAATAATGTTTCATAATCCTCCTTCAAAGGATCTGGGATTCGTTCCAGGCTCAGCGCAACGGCCTGTCTGACCATCAGGTTTCCACTGCTAAGACCGATCCTGTACAGTTCTCTTACCTTAGGCCCTACCTCGCCAGATAACTGATAAATGGCTTCCTGACCGCTGTAATCATCCGGAATGGAAAGGAATCGCTCCAGGTCCTTCTGTTTCTCCGCCAATGGTTTAGCTCTTAAGGCACTGACCTCAAAATATTGTTGGACTATCTTCTCTTGTTTGAGGACATTATAGGCTTCTTCCGCTGGGAAGGCAGACTGTTCCAACCAGTTACGGTACCAAGGATCAATATCTACCAGGGTATTGGCCTTAACCGCAGCTATGAAATCGGAAGTACTCACATTGCCATAACTATGATCAGTCAGATACTTCAATATAGCTGCCTTAAAGGACTCATCGCCCACTAAGGTTCTTAACTGATGCAGTGCCCAGGCACCCTTTTCGTAAAAGGTGAGCGATGAAGCTCCTGGATCCAGCAAGGACTGACCTTTACCCTCGTCACTTAACAGCTGTAGTTGTTCTGCAGACTGTAGCAATTTCCAATAGTAGTATTCTGAACCAAAGAGCTTCTTTTCTGCCTGGAGGGCATAGTAGCTAGCAAACCCCTCATGCAACCAATGATGATCACCAGAAGTCTCGGTTACCAGATTTCCAAACCACTGATGGGCCAGCTCGTGAGCGTTTACATTGACATAATTTCGATCTGCAAAGCCGATGGAATCTGTCACAAAGGCCTGAGAAAATAGCGTAGCCGTTGTATTTTCCATTCCCGCATAGAGAAAGTCACGGACGGGAACCTGTTTGTAGTCAGTCCAGGGATAAGCCATCCCGATCTCCTCTTCCAGGAAATCAAAGATCTCCCGAGACCACCTGTAAGTAGATTCAAAATAAACTTCGTCCTCTTGTAAATAGTATAATTTATTGTTGATGCCTGAACCTGAATCGAATTCCTGACGTTGGAAAGGTCCCGCGGCAACTGCCACTAGGTAACTGGACATGGGCTTTTCCATATCGAAACCTACAGTCAGTTGTCCGTTTTCTCGAATTCGCTTTATTTCGTTCCCATTAGAGACAATATCCATGAACCCATCTTCGTCATTTATGGTGAAGCTGAGGTCAAATTCGACCTTATCGTTCATATCATCAAGTGATGGTAACCAATGAGAAGTATATTTCCCCTGTCCCTGACTCCAGACCTGATCACCAAAAAAATAAAGCGTTTGGGATGGAGTTGCCCGGTATGAAAAACTTATGTCTAGCTGCCGGTCTGCCCGGAAACTCCCAATGATCCATATTTTGCCTTCGGATGACCTTACCGAGATTCCGGGTGAGGTCACACTCAGTATCTCCATTTCGTTGGCGTCCAGATAAATGGAATCCACCGGCTGTTTGATCATAGCAGTTAACTGAACCTGCCCTTTAACCGATTTTTCCGATCGATCGATCTCCAGATCAGCCGTGATTCTGATAAAATCGACTATATCAAGCTGCTGAGCATGTGATACCACTCCGAAAAAGACGAATAGTAGAAGAAGACAGCGGGGCCCCATATGTGTTGAAAAATTTGAAGCCAAATTAACTAAATTCGTTCTATGAACAGCCACTCGCTGCAAACCTCCATAGAGTTCCTAAAAGGTGTTGGCCCTAATCGGGCTCAATTACTAGCTAGTGAACTTGGAATTCACTGTTATCAGGACCTCTTACACCTCTTTCCAAATCGTTATATAGACAGGACCAGGTTTTACAAGATCTCAGAAATACAGGGGTCTAACGCAGAAATACAGATCGTTGGTCAGATCACTCATATCAAGACAGTCAGTCAAAAAAAGGGTAGCCGTCTTGTAGCCACTTTCAAGGACGAGACCGGGCACATGGAATTGGTTTGGTTCCGCGGTCAGAAATGGATACGGGAGAATCTTAAACTTACTCAACCTTATGTCATCTTTGGTCGTGTAAACAAATTCGACAACAGATTCTCCATGCCTCATCCAGAAATGGAGTTACTTTCTGAATATAAAACAAGGATCAGAAAGGGGATGCAACCCATCTACCCCTCTACCGAGAAACTCGTTAATCGGGGAATTACCAACAGAGTGATTATAAAACTAATGGAGGAACTTTTTCGACAATTTCAAGGGCAATTCGACGAGTCCCTCTCCGACAAGATCATGTCCGAAGCTAATTTGATCGATAAAAACAAGGCACTTATCAATATTCATTTTCCTACCAACCAGGAATTATTGACAAGTTCTCGATATCGTTTAAAATTTGAGGAACTATTCTACATTCAGTTGCAACTCGTACGAAAGAATCTCCTGCATAAGACCCAGATCAAGGGACATAATTTTGCTGAGATCGGAACCTACCTCAATACTTTTTTTAAGGAGTATTTACCTTTTGAATTGACGGGCGCTCAAAAGAAAGTACTAAAGGAAATCCGTCATGATCTGGGTAGTGGTGCTCAAATGAACAGGCTTCTCCAGGGAGATGTGGGAAGTGGTAAGACCATAGTCGCCTTCATGTCAATGCTTATAGCACTTGACAATGGCTACCAAGCTTGCTTGATGGCGCCAACTGAAATTTTGTCAGTCCAACACTATCAAGGTTTATACAATTGGTGTAAGTCTCTTAATATCAGTATTTATTTGCTAACAGGTTCAACTAAAAATTCAATTAGACGAGAAATACACCAAAAGCTAGAAAATGGTGAGATTCAGCTGCTGGTTGGCACTCACGCCTTGATCGAAGATAAGGTGAAATTCAAAAATCTCGGTCTTGCAGTGATAGACGAACAACACCGTTTTGGAGTTGCTCAGCGATCCCGGCTTTGGCATAAGAACACTACCCCACCCCATGTATTGGTGATGACCGCTACACCCATCCCCAGAACTTTAGCCATGAGTGTATATGGCAACTTGGATCTCAGTGTTATAGACGAACTTCCACCGGGAAGAAAAGACATCAGGACCGTTCATAGGACTGATGCCAGCCGCCTGAAGGTTTTTCGCTTTTTAAAGGAGGAGATAGCCAAGGGAAGGCAGGTCTATGTGGTCTACCCATTGATACAGGAAAGTGAAGCCATGGATTACAAGGACCTCATGGATGGTTATGAAAGTATGGTAAGGGAGTTTCCGTTGCCCAACTACCAGATCTCCATTGTCCACGGTCAGATGAAACCAGCAGACAAGGACTTCGAAATGAGTCGATTTGTAAAAGGGGAGACTCAGATCATGGTAGCAACCACTGTGATCGAGGTTGGAGTCAACGTACCCAATGCATCCGTCATGGTGGTAGAAAGCGCTGAGCGGTTCGGCCTTTCACAACTCCACCAGCTAAGAGGAAGGGTTGGCCGGGGTGCAGAACAGAGCTATTGCATACTGATGACCGGCCATAAACTGACCAGAGAGGCACAGACACGCTTAGAAACTATGGTCAGGACCAACGATGGCTTTGAAATTGCCGAGGTTGACCTCAAGCTCAGAGGGCCAGGAGATGTTATGGGCACTCAGCAGAGTGGCGTGCTTGCCCTTCGCATTGCCGACCTGGTGCAGGACGAACCGATTTTGAAACTAGCAAGATCAATGGCATTCCAGGTGCTGAGAGAAGATCCTGGCTTAAAGAAAGTGCAGAATCTACCCATAAGAAAAACCTACCAGGAATTGAGCAAATTCCGAAATATTTGGAACTACATATCTTAGCTACTGCTATTTTAATCGTGCTATTTTATGATTTTTCTCTCCAGAACGATCGCTATCCTTCTTTTCACCACGCTATTCTTAGGCTGCCAGGATACCGCATTTGAATCCGGGCAAGTGTCCGTCCATCAGATCAATTCCGAACTACTTCAACGTTCTGTAGAATATTCGCTATACACCCCGACCAATTCGACCCAAAGTCTGCCTGAACAAATTATATATCTGCTGCACGGTCATGGAGGCGACCACAGGGATTGGTTCCAGGACGAGGAAGGGGCTGTGGCGGCCATACTTGACTCTTTGATCGATAACAACATAATCCCGCCCGTCCTGGCCGTATCAGCCAATATGGGCAATAGCTGGTACGTCAATCGTCCTGCTCCGGCCCAGGATTTTTACCTGCAGGAGTTTATTCAACACATCGAAAGCACCTATTTGCAGTCTGAACCAAAGCAGAGATTACTGGCAGGAAATTCGGCAGGAGGATACGGTGGGCTGCGCTTTTCATTGATTCGACCTGAACTTTTTGAGAACACCATTTTACTGAGTCCTGCCTCCTACACCCCGCTTCCTCCAGATATTTCCTCCTCCAGAAAGGTGGAAGCGTTTGCTGTGAATGGAAAGTTCAATGATTCCATTTGGGATTCCTTCTCTTATTTGCATTTATTGAAGCGGCTGAAACCGGGCGATCAACTACCGGGATTCTATATTTCTACCGGAGACGATGATGTCTACAACATAGTTCCGGCCGTGACGCGCATCCAGCAGGAATTTTTAAGCCTTGGGATCACCAATGAGTTGAGAATCACCAACGGTGGACACGATTGGGACTGCTGGAAGAGCAATTTTGCCGAGGCGTTAAGCTTGATCTATCAACAATAAAAAACCCGCCAGAAACTGGCGGGCCAACTACAACAAATTAAAACGACTAACGATAGCGCTTTCTAATTGATGTCTTCTCCGTTCTTTAACTTGTCAATATTTGCCGCTACCCGACCCTTACTGGCCTCGTTTGGTGCATTGACAAGTGCTTTTTCTAAGTGTTTCAGAGCGTTCTTATAATCTCCTTTGGCCGATAACCCACGCGCCATACCGTAATGCACGGGCCAAGTATCTTTATTCTTGTCTGCGTTGAATTGGAAAACCTCCATGGCCTGATCCTTCATACCTATGGCTATTAGCTGGCGCCCGTATTGATGGATCTCCAGGATAGTACCTAAATCCATATTCTCTTCCACAAGGGCCAAGGCTTCCTGTTGCCGTCCCATTTGGTTCAATATTCCGGCCTTGATCTGCACATTGGCAAAGGTCTTTTGACTGAAGAATTGGCCGGCGATAGCAGCGTCGATCCAACCGAGGGCTTCGTTCAGGTCTCCTCCGTTATTGGCCGCATAAGCCGCAGCCTGCTCCCAAGTCTGTCGGTTAAAACCGGATTGATTCTCCATCGAATTCCGTATATCTCTGAGGACAATATCTGTTACAGGCACCTCGATCGTAAAGGGGAATGAACGTTTTTCCCACATTAAGGCCGCCGTAGCCGAAGTGGCCGTGACTTCAGGAAATCCAAAGGTCAGCATCTCAGTGTGGGGAATGGTCTTGGTGGTGATCTCTACGTTGACCACATCGTCTTTGGCCTCATAGAAAAAACTGCCCCAGGCCGTATTCTTTTTGTTTAGTATGAGGTTGGCCTTTTCCCCTTCCTGAACATTTAGAAAGAGGGCGTACGTCCCGGCTTCTACAGGCTTACCTTCTACCTGAACATCATCCGAAAAGGTAATAATGGTGTTCTCGTTAGCACCCGCTCTCCAAGGCGCCGCGGTTGAGGTTCCAAACCCCAGATTATTCAGCCCATATGGTACTAGGCTACCCCAGATCTCCCGCCCGTTGACACTGGGTCGGGAATAGGTGATCTCTATGGTTGACGTACCGACGGTCTGATTAACCGTAGCCATCTGACTACCCCTTGGAGTGTTGATCTGAGCATGGGAATGGAAAAGTGTAAAAAGCAGGAGTACGACCACGATGGTCAGGTGGGTGTAAAGCTTTGACATGATTTTTGGTTTAGATTGTTGACCTAAATGTAGAATGGAAAGACCCTTACCCCTGTTAGGAGGGTGTTAAAATAATTGAGACTCTGTTAATTAACTATTCGTTAAGAAGTCCTTGCACGAACAGATCGAAATCTTCTTGGAAAGACTCAAAGCGTCCGGTTGCCTCACCATTGATGCCAGTATGAATCCTTCTGACCTCCCCTTTTCTATCAATGAAAAGAGTGGTCGGATAAGACAACACATGATCTAGCATCGGCAGTTTGGCCGCCGCTTCCTCCTTATCACTGCTTCCGTATTGGGCTAGTAATATCGGGTACTCAATTTGAAGTTTTTCTTTTAATCGGTTGAGTCCTTTCCAGGCCCGCTCCTGATCCGGTGCGTACTCGAAGGCAAGGGCCACAAATTTCAAACCTCTATCCCTGTGCTGTTTGTTGTAGGAAGCATAGAACCTGGATTCTTCCAGGCAATTGGGGCACCAACTTCCCATCAGCTGAACCACGACAACCTGGTCTTCAAATTGGGGATCGGCCAAAGAGATCATTTGCCCTTGCTCATCCGGAAAGGAAAACGCTAAGGTCTCCCAACCTTCTTTGAGCCCGGTTAGCCCTAAAGGATCAGGAAGCTCATATACCGGGTTAAGGCGTGCTGTAAATGGTTCTACCCAATGGTTCCCGCTATAAAAGACGCCTTCCATCAAACTATCTCGGACATGGGCTTCGAAAAGAAAGACATGTGCTCCGTCAAATGTGGACAGTTTTAAACTATCGCCATCCATGATACCCTGTAAATATCTGTAGTCTCCTGTGGTGGTCCTGAAAGTACCTTCCACCTGATCTCCTGTTTGGCTAAAGAGCCCCATAGCTGGATAACGGTCTTCATCCGAATCCGGACTAAATACTGATTCCCATCGGCCACTTACTGCCGTGAAATCTGCAGGAGAAGACTGAAAACGCGGATAATCGCCCTTGATCATATTGAACGGAACTATCCTATCCAGACTTTCCTTTACAAATACACCTTCCAGTTCCCCTTCTTGTAATTTTCCCTTGAAATAACCTTCAAAGACGGGATGCATGATATAAACGGAATCGCCCTGATAGATGGGTTGTTCCATACTAACCCGTTCTTCGGCATTGACAAAGGTTAAGGTCCCATCTGATCCAACCTCCACATTGACCGGCAGATCATGCCCGTTATCCAAATGAAAGGTCAATAACCACAGCCCCTGATCTAGTTCTGAGGTGGCATGTTGGCAACCCAGCACAGAAGAAATAAGTACAACAAGGATTAAGATTTTTGGTCTCATGACAACACTTAGATCGAAAGTCTCCAATTTACTTACAAAAAACGAGCGAAATAGTATCTTTGCGCTTCATTGCCCGAGTTTAATCTAATGGGGCTCGAAAACCGGACAATTCTATGAAGATTTCCTATAACTGGCTGAAGCAGTTTATCAATGTGGAACTACCTGCAGAAGAAGCAGGAGAACTCCTTACGGACCTAGGTCTGGAAATAGAAGGCATAGAATCCTTCAGCTCTGTTCAGGGTGGCCTTGAAGGTGTTGTGATCGGTGAGGTACTGACCTGTGGTAAACACCCCAATGCAGACCGACTGTCATTGACCACTGTTGATATTGGAACAGCAGAAGCTGTTCAAATTGTTTGTGGTGCACCCAACGTTGCTGCGGGACAGAAAGTAGCAGTCGCAACTGTTGGCACTGTACTTTTTGATGCCGAGGGTAAACCATGGACCATCAAGAAGGGTAAGATAAGGGGCGAGGTCAGCATGGGTATGATCTGTGCAGAAGATGAATTGGGCCTTGGCGATAGCCATGACGGGATCATGGTTTTGGATAAAGATCTAATTCCAGGTACTCCGGCGGCCGAGATCTTCGAAATAGAACAAGATGAGATCTTTGAGATTGGATTGACTCCCAACCGAGCCGATGCCATGAGCCATTGGGGCGTTGCCCGTGATCTGAGAGCCGGCTTGTTGCAACAGGAGATCCAATTGGAACTGATCACTCCTTCCACCACCAATTTCAAGATTGGTAGCAGGACATTAAAAATGGAGGTCGAGGTCCATGATCTAGACAGGGCACCACGGTATTGTGGAGTCACCATAAGTGGTCTGCAAGTGTCTGACTCTCCGAGCTGGTTGCAAAATAGACTGAAAGCAATAGGCCTGGCACCGATCAACAATATCGTGGATATAACCAATTATGTGCTGCATGAATTGGGACAGCCACTACACGCATTCGACGCAACCAAGATAAAGGGTAATGAGGTACATGTTAGAACCCTGCCCGAAGGTACTAAGTTCGTCACGCTGGACGGTGTGGAAAGAAGCTTGCACCAGGAAGATCTAATGATCTGTGATGCCGAAAAACCCATGTGTATTGCAGGTGTTTTTGGTGGAGAGTTCAGCGGGGTTACCGAAGATACCACCAGTATTTTCCTGGAAAGCGCATACTTTGATCCAATCAGTGTACGTAGAACAGCGAAAAGGCATGGCCTCAACACCGATGCTTCCTTCCGTTTTGAACGAGGAATTGACCCAAACATAACTGAATATGCACTGATGCGCGCAGCCATCCTGATCATGGAGATCGCAGGCGGAGAAGTGACCAGTGAGATTACCGATATTTATCCCAGAAAGATTGAAGACCACCAGGTTGTGCTCAACTTTGAGAATGCCAACCGCTTGATCGGTCAGGAAATCCCGAGGGAGACCATTAAACAGATCCTGACCTCTCTGGAGATCAAGGTGAACAATGTTACTGAAGCCGGTATTGGAATGACTATTCCTGCCTATCGGAATGATGTGCGTCGAGAGGCCGATGTCATAGAGGAGATCTTGAGGGTGTTTGGTTATAACAACATTGACTTCTCGAATAAACTCAATGCTACCATAGCCAATCAGGATCCGAATGACGATCATTTGGTCCAACAAAGGATTAGCGGGCAGTTGATCGGTCAGGGGTTTTATGAGATCATGACCAATTCCCTGACAGCTTCTCAGCATCTGGAACTCAGTCCTGATTTTAAAGAAGATCAACAGATCGGCTTGCTCAATCCCTTAAGTCAAGATCTTGGAGTCATGCGACAATCCATGTTATTTGGTGCGCTGGAGTCTGTCGGGTACAACCTGAACAGGCGGCAACAGTCTGTAAAATTCTTCGAATTTGGCAAGACCTATCATCAATTAGCTGACAAACGAGAAGAGAAGAAGCACCTAATGATCCTGGTTGCAGGGAAGAAGAATTCACCCAATTGGCAATCCGGACAGGACGATCTGGACTTCTTCTATCTGAAGGGAATTGTCAGTGCTTTGTTAGAGCGCCTGGGTATTAAACAATATTCAGAACAATCAGCCACAGAAGCTATATTTTCTGAGGGTCTTGATTTGAAGATCAAGCAGGGGACAGTGGTGCGATTTGGAGTTATTAAGAAATCTGTATTGAAAGCTTTAGATCTGGAACAGGAAGTCATCTACGCTGATTTTGACTGGGACATGATCCTGAATGTGATAGGGAAAGGTAATATTCAGTTTCAAGCCATTTCCAAATACCCGCTGGTGAAACGGGATTTTGCTCTATTGTTGGATCAACAGATCAGTTTCGATGATTTGTCTTCAGCTGCCTATAAGACAGAACATAATTTGCTGAAAAAAGTCCAATTGTTTGACGTTTACACCGGGAAAAATCTTCCCGAGAACAAGAAAAGCTATGCCCTTAGTTTTACCTTGCAGGACGACAGAAAAACCTTGACGGACAAACAGATCGACAAGGTCATGGGCAAGCTTCAAAAAACCTTCGAAGAACAATTTGGGGCTGTTCTACGCTAAACTGGACGTGTAATTTGTTTAGTCAAATGCGGTTTAGAGTTGCTGTGATTTCGCTTTAACCGACTACAAACCAGTATATTACAATATACCTGGATCTAGATTGCATAATTAACCTTAAACAAGATCTATCAATAGGGTCTTCATAATGTTAAAATCTTGCGACTACACCAGATAGGGTTTATTTTTATGAAAAAAGAGCTATGTTCCATAAAACCGATGTCGAAATTGAACTGAAGCGAAACCGCGATCGTCGTCTAACTGAAGACGAAATTCTAATGCAGGTTGAGCATTTGTTGGCGGAATTGGACGAGGACCGCCAGCATATTGAGCAGCGTCTGCGTTCGGCTTCAGATGAATCCAATCAGGAAATCGATCTAAGCATTTTAGACCCCCGTAGGGTATATTCCTTGGAGGACATAAAACGCACCTGCATCGATTATCGGCTAAGGTTTCTGGAAAGTCGTTACTTCAAAGGTGATTTCCCAGAGGAGACCGTCAGCAAGATCCGGCAAATGGAAAATGAACAAGGAATGCAGTTGTCTGGCTTTAAGATCATGGCTCCCTCCAAAAGGTTGTTACTTGAAAATGCGGATGACCCTCTGCTCTTCCTGCCAATCGGGAAGGACCAATACTACCTGATCGATAAGTGGGGTAATGACCTCCACCCTATGCGCAAGTGGCTGATGTGGCCATACAAGAACTTTGAAAACCTTATTCTGACCATATTCTTGCTGAGTATGGTGCTGACCTGGATAACCCCGGTTCACCTCTTTCATCCTGAACCCGGCATGCAGGAATATGTACTGATGTTTTTGTTTATGTTCAAGTCGGTTGGTGGTGTCGTCTTGTATTATGGTTTTGCAAAGGGCAAGAACTTCAACAACGCCATCTGGGACAGTAAGTATTACAATGCGTGAGTCATGAGTCGTGAGTCGTGAGTCGTGAGTCGTGAGTCGTGAGTCGTGAGTCGTGAGTCGTGAGTCGTGAGTCGTGAGTCGTGAGTCGAAATTTAATGCGAACGAACTGCGAACTGCCGACTACAAACTACAACTAACTTTCTACCTTGGGGCACCACTCCCCTCCCAGGACAAGCTATATACATAACTCGTAACTCCCATAAGAAATCCCGGCACTACCATCGAATTCAAGAATGCACACTGCGTATTCCTAAATGAACACTTGAAGAGAATAAAACTAAATTTGAATCTGTCAGTTTTCAGCAGGGATCTGCTGTTTTCAGCCATTCACTCCAACCGCATACATCTTCTCCCTCAATTCCTTGATCTTCAGGTCGCTCATATATTCGTCGAAAGTCAGGTATCGGTCAATAGCACCTTGAGGAGTTAACTCGATCACTCGATTGGCCACTGTCTGGGCAAATTCGTGGTCGTGGGTGGTAAAGAGAACGGTCCCCTTATACGTCTTCAAAGAGTTATTGAAAGCCGTAATGGACTCCAGGTCCAGGTGGTTAGTAGGCTCGTCCAACATGACCACATTGGCTCGTAGCATCATCATACGACTAAGCATACAACGGACTTTCTCCCCTCCGGACAGCACATTGGATTTTTTCAAGGCTTCTTCACCACTAAACAGCATCTTACCTAAGAATCCTCGTAGGTATACTTCTTCTCTTTCTTCTTCGGTCGTGGCCCATTGGCGTAACCAATCAACCAGACTCATATCGTTTTGAAAGAAGGTACTATTGTCCAGAGGCAAGTAACTCTGGTTAGTGGTCACTCCCCATCTGTAGGTCCCAGAATCTGCAGCCTGCTGATCGTTTATGATCTGATAGAAGGCCGTAGTTGCTCGAGAATCGCGGGAATAAATTACCACCTTATCTCCCTTGGCAAGGTTGATATCGATATTATCAAACAATACTTCTCCTTCCATGCTGGCAGACAGCCCCTCTACATGCAGGATCTGATCACCGGCTTCCCGCTCCTGTTCAAAAATGATGGCCGGATAACGACGCGAAGATGGCTTGATCTCGGCTACATTCAGTTTTTCCAGCATCTTCTTCCTGGCAGTTGCCTGCTTACTTTTAGCTACGTTAGCACTAAAACGAGAGATAAACTCCTGCAGCTCCTTTTTCTTTTCTTCGGCTTTCTTATTCTGCTGAGCCCGTTGACGAGCGGCCAGCTGACTACTTTGGTACCAGAAGGTATAATTACCACTGTAATGATTGATCTTACCAAAATCAATATCACTGATGTGTGTACAAACAGCATCCAGAAAGTGACGGTCGTGGGAGACTACGATCACACAGTTATCATAATTGGCAAGAAAATTCTCCAACCAGGTTATCGTTTCGTAATCCAGGTCGTTAGTGGGCTCATCCATGATGAGTACGTCGGGGTTACCAAAAAGGGCCTGAGCCAAAAGCACTCGAACTTTTTGCTTTCCATCCAGATCAGACATCTGACTGTAATGCAAACTCTCCGGTATCCCCAGATTACTAAGCAGTGCCGCCGCATCGGAATCTGCATTCCAGCCGTTCATCTCCTCAAATTGAACCTGCAACTCACCTATCTTCTCAGCGTTCTCATCTGTGTAATCAGCATACAAACGGTCTATCTCGGTTTTAATCTCGAACAACTCCTTGTTTCCTCGAACAACGGTCTCCAACACAGGGAACTCATCGCAGGCGCTGTGATCCTGCTCCAACACACTCATCCGCTTACCTGGTTCCAGGTGAACCTGACCTGAGGTCGGATCCTGTTTTCCGGAAAGGATTTTTAGGAAGGTGGATTTACCGGCTCCATTGGCACCGATGATCCCATAACAGTTACCATTGACAAATTGCGTATTCACCTCGTCAAAAAGGACGCGTTTACCAAACTGCACAGACAAATTCGAGACGGATAACATGTGTTGAATGTTTTTGTAAATTCGGCGCAAAAGTAGCTAAAACAAAGGGAAAACTCGGCCAATTTCCTTTTAAATATCTTTTAACTAGGAGTTAACAGTTTCCCCCAGAGTGTAAGACTATTTTTGTCTTGATGATAGGATTGAGTCGGTGTATGATAAGAACTTTACTTGGCCTTTTTTACATAGCAATACTATTTTCCTGTGCCAGCGAGCGATGCGACGAGCGTTCCAGTTGGATAGGCGGTGAGATCGTTAACCCTAAACTGGATCATGTTCTGCTTTTCCACAACGACATCGTGGTGGACACCATTCCCCTTCAATCCAACAATTTCTTTCTTTACGAATCCAACGACCTTAAGGAAGGACTTTATTCTTTTCAACATTACGAGTATCAGGTATTCTATGTAGAACCGGGGGATAGCTTGATGCTGCGCGTAAACACCGTAGATTTTGACGAATCCCTGACCTTCAGTGGCAGAGGAGCGCCGAAGAACAACCTGATGATCGAGATGTTCCTGATTAACGAAAAGGAGGATCAACTACTCTCTAGTCAGTACGCTCTGCCTCCGGAGGAATTCCAGGCAGAACTAGATTCACTGCAAGATATTCGATGGGAACTTTTAACCGAGTTCAAAGAAAAACACCAACCCGGACCTCGTTTCGCCAAGTTGATGGAGGCTAACGTAGATTATGATTTCTTTGCCCGCAAAGAACTGTATTTAACCGCGAATGCCTCCAACTATCAGCGCAATGAACAGCTGCCTGTTCCAGCTAGTTTTACTGCCCATCGGATGGTCGATGATTACGACGATTGTGATGTACATGCTCACTATTCCTATTATCGGTACATAAACCGGCTTTTTGACAACCTGGCCTACGAGCAGTACCAAGACCAGGGACGATTTAATCGTAACTCTTTCAGACATAACTTCCTTAGGATGCAATTGGTAGATAGCTTGATCGATCACGAACATCTGAAGAATATGATGTTGCGCTCCAATATCGGGCGATACCTGATCAATGCCAATAACGAAGAAGAGGAGCGCAATATGTTGGATCTGTTCATGAACAGCAGTACCAACGAAGATCACAAACTGGAGATCCAGCGATTGGCGGAGAATGCCATGAAACTCACACCAGATCACATCATCCCCAATGTGGCCTTGATCAGCTATGATCAGACCTCCGTGGATCTACATGAAGTTATTCGCAGGCCGACGGTCTTTTATTTTTGGAACACCGAGTCCAGCAATCACTACAAATCCATACACGAACGCGTCGCAAGCCTGAAGTCGGACTATCCCAAGTTCGATTTTGTGGGCATAAACACGGGTGCAGACTACCGAAAGTGGAGAAAGATCATCGACAAAATGGGTTATTTTCCTTCCAGGGAGTACCTGTTCGACAACGTGGAGGTAGGACAAGAAAAGCTTATGGTCGGCTCCATTAATAAGGCGATCATTATAGATGGATCAGGGAATATCCTAGAAGGAAATTCCAACCTCTTCTACAGGGATATTGAAGCCATCCTGGCTGGAATATCTCAATAAAAAAAGCCACCCGTTCAGGTGGCCTTCAATTGCTTTATAGTTCTTTAGTTTCCTTTATTGAAATCCGCAAGGAATTTAGCTAGTCCTATATCCGTCAATGGATGTTTTAAAAGTCCTTCGATAGACGAAAGAGGTCCTGTCATCACATCCGCACCGATCTTAGAACATTCGATCACATGCATGGTATGTCGCACTGAAGCAGCTAGGATCTGGGTTTCGTATCCGTAGTTATCGTAGATGTGACGGATCTCGGCAATCAGATTCAATCCATCTGTCGAGATATCATCCAGACGGCCGATAAATGGTGAAACATAAGTCGCTCCTGCTTTAGCTGCCAATAAAGCTTGTCCCGGCGAAAAGACCAGCGTACAATTGGTCTTGATGTCTTTATCACTGAAATACTTTATTGCTTTTACACCTTCTTTGATCATGGGTACCTTAACCACAATCTGCTCGTGCAGCTCAGCCAGCGCTTCACCTTCCCGAACCATGCCTTCGAAGTCGGTCGAAATGACCTCTGCAGAAACGTCTCCATCGACGATCTGACAGATATCTACATAATGTTTCATGATGTTATCGTGACCAGTTATACCTTCTTTGGCCATTAAGGAAGGATTGGTGGTAACCCCGTCCAAAACACCCAGGTCCTGGGCTTCTTTGATCTGCTCAAGATTGGCGGTATCGATAAAGAATTTCATAGAGTGAATTTTTCCAGTTTGATGGCAGCAAAATTACAAAGCTCAGCCAGCAGTAAAAAATTAGGAGCCAGTTAATTTCAGTTCGGCTTAGAAATTAGCGATTAAGCCTGTAATGTTTCATCAACAGTTTCTCGTACATTTTACCCGGTAATACCTTTTTTAGTACAATCGAGAACTTCTGTAGGCCTGAACCTACACGGTATCCGACCTTTGGGTTATTCTTTTTTATGATGTTGTAAACGGCATTGGCCATGACCTCAGGATCCATCCCTTGATCCACATGCTCGTTCATCAGTTGAAGTGAATCCCCGTATGTTCTATGGTAAGGCGAATCATCGATTAGAGGTGCATGGAATCGTCCGGCTGCAATATTGGTGGCAAAATCGCCCGGAGCTAGGTTGGTCATCTTAATCCCAAAGGATGCCAATTCCATCCGCCAAGCTTCTGTGATCAGTTCTAAAGCACCTTTACTTGCGGAATATACCCCTCGAAAGGGTAATCCCATAAAACCAGCGATAGAAGTCACATTGATGATCAATCCACTCCCCTGCTCACGCATGGCAGGTAAAACTGCTTTGGTCACTTCAATTGGCCCATAGACATTGGTCTGGAAGGCATTGTGAATTGCCTCCTGAGGGGTTTCTTCCAATGGCCCGGTAATACCGACACCTGCATTGTTCACCAATACATCGATCCGACCCGCATTCTTCAATATCTCAGATACTCCGGCGGCTATAGACTCAGGAGAACGCACATCCATCTTAACCAGCGGAAACTGGGAATCGCTAACCCCTTCAGGATTCCGGCTTGTACCGAAGACCTGGAACCCCTTTTCTTGCAAGTAAACACCCATGGACCTACCTAATCCGGAAGACCCTCCGGTGATCAATACGACTCCTGACATAGACTCAGCGATAAAGCACAAAGATGAGCAGAAGAGACTTAGTATGCAAACGGGAAGAAGAGAGGAGAATTTCGGGTACAAAAAATGGCAAGCTACCTACATCGCACCGCTACAACCGTCTACCCTTGCTGTGTTCCCACCCTGGGGGATTCAACAGGAGCTGGTCGTGTAGGACTTGCCGACGCAAAGATACGTCGATTTAACCCCTTGGGCAAACAATTTGACAGACAATTATAAGTTCGTACTTTCGCGACAAACCCCTGAAATGAATAGCTCGTTACCTAACTTCTTGATCGGCTTGAGCCTACCCCTGCTCCTACTAGGTTGTGGTGGAAGTTCCGACCCTTCTGAAAATGGCCTTTCAATAAAATTCTCTGATTCAAAAAAGGCATATGCCGTAAACAAGTCCATCGAGGTGAGTCTGCAGAATCAAAAGAATTTACCAATTGATTCTGTAGTCTATTCCCTGGATGGTGATCGGCAGCTTGGTTCTTCGGACGGAAAAGCATCCATCCTTATTCAGGATCAAAAACTTGGTAAAAGAAATTTGACAGCGACGGTCTTTACCGGCGGTAATGCATACGACCTGGAAGACGAAGTCACCCTACTGTCCAGTGAAGTTCCTTCCCTGTTCACCTATGAGATACTGGAGAGCTATCCCCATGATATGGAAGCCTATACGCAAGGTTTGGAATTTGGCGGTGAGCTGTTATTCGAAAGCACTGGTCAATATGGCGAATCCTCCATACGCCAGACCAGAATGGAAACCGGGGAGGTGATCAGAAAAACCAATCTGAAGGACAAGTATTTTGGAGAGGGACTTACTGTACTAAACAATAAGGTCTATCAACTCACTTGGCGAGAGAATATAGGTTATATCTACAACCAGGAAGATCTGCAACAGACCGGAACCTTTGTGTACGGCCAAAGTAAGGAAGGTTGGGGACTCTGTAATGACGGACAATATTTGTACAAGAGTGATGGAACGGAGCGAATCTGGCGTTTGGATCCGGAAACACTGGCGGAGATCGATTATATTGAGATCTACACCCACTCCAGCAAAATCCCTAATGTAAATGAATTGGAATGGGTGGATGGAAAGATCTACGCCAACCGATATGAAAAGGATGCCATCGCTATTGTAAACCCTGAAACAGGGGCAGTAGAAGGCGTGATAGATCTGAAAGGATTGAAAGATGAGGTGACCCAACACCCGGAATTGAATGTACTCAACGGAATTGCCTATAAAGGCGAGCCCGGCATTTTGTATGTCACTGGTAAGAATTGGGACAGACTATTTAAAATTAGGGTCGTTCCGAGGTAGCAGAGATACGATCTGGCTGAATAAATTGTTATATTTTTACTCAAATTTGATTTCATGAGATATTTTTCCGGTCTGGTTCTGCTCCTGATGATTGTTGTTTGGAGCTCTTGTCGAAATGACTTTGAGACCACCCCTTCTACCGGTAACCTCGAATTTTCTTCCGATACCATTTTTCTCGATACGGTGTTTACCAATATCGGATCAAGTACCTATACCTTCAAAGTATATAACCGCAGCGATGATGATATTAGCATTCCCAGTGTCCGACTGGGCCAAGGAGAATCTTCCTTTTATCGATTGAACGTAGACGGGATTCCCGGTAAGACCTTCGAAAATGTCAGAATACTGGCTAAGGATAGCATTTTTGTTTTTGTGGAGACCACCATAGACATCAACAACCTGCCGAATAATGGAAATACTGAGTTCTTGTACACCGACCAGATCCTTTTCGATCCGGGCGGGAGACAACAGCAAGTAGAATTGGTTAGCCTGGTACAGGACGCTATTTTCCTGTTCCCTGATCAGAACGAGGATGGAACTGTTGAGACCATAACCATTGGTATGGATGCAGATGGGAACGATATTGCTATCGAAGGGTTTGTGCTGGAGGATGATGAACTCAATTTTACCAATGAAAAACCTTATGTGATCTATGGCTATGCGGCAGTCCCCAACGACCGTACATTGACTGTGGACGCGGGAGCACGTGTTCATTTTCATGCCAATAGTGGTATCCTGGTAGCTCCGGACGCATCCATGAAGGTCAATGGGGCTCCAAGTTCAGATCCGGTTGCTATGGAAAATCAGGTGATCTTTGAGGGAGACCGTTTGGAACCGGCCTTTAGTGATGTTCCAGGACAATGGGGTACCATATGGCTGACCCAAGGGAGCACCGACCACGAGTTTAGCTATACGACCATCAAGAATGGTATTGTGGGAATACTGATGGATAGCAATGATGGAGATCGCACACTGACCCTAAGCAATGTTCAGATCTACAATAACTCCAATGTTGGATTATTGGCGCGTACCGGAGATGTGTACGGTGAAAATGTGGTGATCAGCAACAGCGGTCAAGCCTCTTTGGCCTGTTCTCTGGGAGGAAGATACAATTTCAACCATTGCACCTTTGGTAATTATTGGAGCAACAGCTTTAGGACCTTCCCTACTGTTCAAATAGACAACGTACTCCCCATTTCAGAGGACCAGGTTGAGGTCCGGGACCTGATCGAAGCTAACTTCACCAATTGCATTATCTATGGAAGTGAATTCCTGGAATTGGGTCTGATCGAAGATCCCTCTGCCCAGTTCAACTTCAACTTTACCAATTCCCTGATCAAATTCGACGATTTCTCTGGGGATTTTGCGGATGATCCCAATTACAATTTTGAAAATCCCACCCTCTATACAAACGTGGTATTCAATGTGGATCCCGCTTTTCAAGATGTGGACACCAACAACCTCAACATTGAGTCTGGAACATCCGGAGCCGATGGAATAGGTCTGGCTGGCGTACCGCCTGCAGTAGATATTAATGGTGTTATCAGGAGTCTGACCAATCCGGATGCCGGTGCATCTGAAGCCATAGTCTTTCCGGACCCGGACGGACGACCATAAAGGATAAAAAAAACGCCGGCATTTGCCGGCGTTCTTGTTGTTACTTACCAGTTACTATTCGTATTTGGCCGCTTTACCATTGGCCTGGGTACGTTGAATAAACACCCGAAGATCGTCGTTGGCAGCTTTCAGGTCTTCTCTTCTGAGATACATCATATGCCCGCTGCGATATCCTTTGAAATCGAACCTATCCTTCATCTTTCCACTGGGATCCACATTCCACATGGTATATTTAGCGTTGAAGTAGGTGGTCGCCCCGTCGTAATAACCGGATTGCACCAAGACATTCAGGTATGGATTCATGGCCATTGCCTGACGCAGTCCCTCTCGTACATTATTATTCCTGTTATCCCAAGGGCGTACCGGCCCAAACATATTGTACTTGATATCCGTTTTAAAGTTGAGCACTTCTTGGATGTAGTAATTGATAGCTGGTGTAAAGGAATGCAGCCAGGACGTAAGCTCTGCACTGTAGTCCGGACCGTCCCCTGCATCGCGGCCATCTATCCCCAGATAGCGCGAATCTAAGCGACCGACTGTATAACCATCGCGTTCTCTGAGCAGATCCTTCCAAAAGAACTGCGTGGGCACATCCAGGTTATTCTGTAAAATGGATTTCTTACTAAGGCCGGTATAATAGGCCATTTTATCGGCTACTGCGTTCTTTTCTGCAGCCGAGATAAACCCGCCTTTGGCTAAGGCCGGCATCAGCTGATTAATGGCGTAATCCTCCACCTCAGGCAGCATGGCTTCCAATTCCTTATTCTGAAGGGCTGGTGGAAGCATATTGTGGTGCCAGGCAGCAGCTGCGTAATACGGCAAATTGAGTGCAGAAGAAACAGCAGCATCCGAATTGAAGACTTGGTAATCCGCCGGTGACACCATGATGACCCCATTGAGGTACATCCACTGTGACTGTTGCAATTCCAACGCTAGTCCCATCACTCGGGTACCGCCATAACTCTCGCCAATGATGTATTTTGGAGATGACCAGCGGTTGTTCCTTGTAACAAAGGTGTTGATCCATTCTGCCAGGTATTCCACATCGGCATTGATACCAAAGAACTTCTCTCTGTCAACTTCCTTACCGGAAGCGGGGATAGTTCGAGAAAGTCCTGTATTGGCTGGGTTTACAAAAACAATATCGGCCACGTCCAATACAGAATAAGGGTTCTCAGATACACCATAGGGTTGGACCGGATAGCCTTCATCGTCAATGTTTAGCACCTGAGGCCCGGTATAGGCTACGTGCATCCAAACAGAACCGGATCCAGGCCCACCGTTGAAGGAAATGATCAAGGGCCGCTCGGCCTGACTGCCTGCGTTGGTACGCTGGTAGTAGGTATAAAATAAGGTTGCAATGGGTTTACCCATCTCGTCCCAAACGGGTTGGGTCCCAGCAGTAGCGGTATACGAGATACGGGTTCCGTTAATCGTTGAAGAATGGGTGGTAACCACAGTGGTATCCACCGGAATCTCCCGATTCTGCCCCATGGTCAGGACTGGGATCAGAAGTAATAAATAAGCGCGAAAAACAGACTTCATAGAATGACGATTTGAAGTTTTCAATTTAAGGAGAAAAGGGCAGGAAAAAAACTATTGGAACCGGATGAAATCCACCTCCAGCCAAAAGGGCCCAGCCTGTTTGTCATACAATATGATTCCCAAGCGTTTGACAGCATCAAGCTTGTCAGGATCTATAGTTCGACCGGTGGGACGTCCCACGGAATATTGCTTTAGATCAACCAAGGGAAATCGAAATTCCTGCCAATCATCACTCGGTGTAAAATTCACCTTGTAGTTTGGTCGATACCAAGCCCTGTTGGTGTCAAAGGACAGCGCAAAGTCACGTGAGGATCCCCGAGCCCGGATGATTACTTCCTGGAAGGACGAAAGGTCGTATTTGCCGTAAGGCGCCCTTATTGATGCAAAACCACCGTTGTTCTCTAAGGAGACGTCTCCTTCGAAATACAGGGTATTTTCCGTGAGATAGGCCGATGAGGCAGAACGACCACCCATAACGTCATCATTGACGATCCGCCAGCCATAGGCACCTTGTTCCTTGCCAAAATCGATCACAACAGAAGAATTAGGGATTGAGATTAGCAACAACAATCCCAGGATTAGTCCTTTCATAGCGCAACGAAGTTAAGCATTGCCTGCGGCCCCTTAAAGATGTAAGTATGAATTTAGGAGAAGATTAACTACTTAGATTTCAATGGAAAACAAATGAAGCACGTCTTTATCGTCAGGCAATTGAAAGGGGCCATCCAACTGAAACCCCAGCCGCTTAAGCAAGCTGACCGATGGCAAATTGGAGGGCAAGGTGATGGCCAGCAGTTTTTGGTGTTGCCCCTCTTTTCTGACCTGTTCAATAAAGACTTGGGTCGCTTCCAGGGCGTATCCCTGTTTAAAGTACTCAGGAAGTAATGCATACCCAAGATCGGGATGATCCAGGTTGTCTCGCTGATACATACCACAGGTCCCTATGGTCTCCCCGCTTTCAAGCACTAATTTATAGGGGCCAAGGCCCTGCTCGTACAAGGGTAAATAAGAATCACGGATGTAATTGGCAGCGTCCTCTTCTGTCCGCAGGCCACGGTCACCGATGTTTTGCTGCCAGGGTTTGGAGTTGTGAAGTTCTAAAAGAAAGATAGCATCCTCAGTGCTTATTGTCTCAAAGGACAAACGCTCTGTTCTAAGCCCATTGAACATCTTCCGTAATTAGGCATTGACAAACAGCGGCCTGTGCGCCATCATCGCATGCACCTGCCCGGCTACTTCATCAAGGATCTCCTCATTGTCCGCGTTCATGATCGCTTTATCGATCAGATCGACTATGGGCGCCATATCGGACTCCACTAGACCGCGCGTGGTGATCGCAGCTGTCCCAATCCGTATACCACTGGTCACAAAAGGAGATTTATCGTCAAAGGGGACCATGTTCTTGTTAACAGTGATCTCGGCTGCGCCTAGGGCTTCCTCCGCCTGTTTCCCGGTCACATCCTTGTTGCGCAGGTCGATCAGCATCATGTGGTTGTCTGTACCACCGGAGATCACCTGGTAACCCTTGTCTACAAAAGCCTGTGCCATAACCTCAGCATTCTTCTTGACCTGCACCATATAGTGCAGGAAGTCGTCTGTCAAGGCCTCACCAAAGGCGATCGCCTTAGCAGCTATGATATGCTCCAATGGGCCTCCCTGGTTCCCAGGAAAGATTCCACTGTCCAGCAGAGAAGACATCATACGTTTCTTACCACTCTTCAGAGTAATTCCGAATGGATTCTCAAAGTCCTTCCCCATCAAGATCAAGCCTCCTCGTGGTCCTCTAAGGGTCTTATGCGTGGTGGTGGTTACCACATGACAATGTGGAATTGGATCCGCCAATATTCCCTTGGCGATCAGACCGGCCGGATGCGCAATATCGGCAAGCAAAATAGCGCCTACCTTATCCGCGATCTCCCGGAATCGTTTGTAATCGATCTCACGGGAATAGGCCGAAGCTCCGGCAATGATCATTTTGGGTTGTTCTCGGACCGCGATCTCCTCAATGGTATCGTAATTAAGTAGACCGGTATCCGGATCTACTCCATAGAACACGGGCTTATACAAACGCCCGGAAAAGTTCACCGGCGATCCGTGGGTCAGGTGACCTCCATGCGCCAGGTCAAAACCCAGGAACTTATCTCCCGGTTTCATACACGTAAAGAAAACAGCTGTATTAGCCTGAGAACCACTGTGCGGCTGTACATTGGCATATTCAGCCCCGAATAGGGTCTTGGCTCGCTCAATCGCAACGCGCTCCACTTCGTCCACTACCTCACAACCACCGTAGTACCGCTTACCAGGATAGCCTTCGGCGTATTTATTGGTCAGTACAGAACCGGCTGCCTCCATGACCTGGGGGCTCACAAAATTCTCTGAGGCGATCAGTTCCAATCCGTTGGTTTGTCGCTCTTTTTCTGCATCGATCAGTTCAAAGATCTGCTGGTCACGTTCGATCATTTCAGGGGTGTTTTTGAATATCTTCAAAAATAGTAAAAGCTTATGGTTAGAATCCCAGAAATCCTATATTTGATTAACATTTTACCAACACCCAATTAGCTATGCCGTTATCTGCAAATGACCCATCCAGATCTACCTGGTTAGAGGTTCCGGAACAATCCGATTTCCCCATACAGAATATACCTTTTGGAGTCTTCCTGACCCGGGATGATATCATCACCATCGGTACCCGTATCGGGGATACTGCCATCGATTTAGGCGCCCTACATCAACTGGGATACTTTCAAGGAATCGACCTGACGGACGATATCTTTCTACAGGACAGTCTGAACGACTTCATCGCAGACGGCAGAAAGACTTGGCGACTGGTCAGAAACAGGATCTCGGAGATCTTTATGAAGGACAATCCCTGGCTTAGAGATAACAAGGCGCATCGCAAACAAGTACTGTTCAGTATGGAGGAGATCGAAATGCAGCTTCCGGTGGATGTTGGAGATTATACTGATTTTTACGCGTCCAAAGAGCACGCCACCAATGTGGGCTCCTTGTTCAGAGATCCAGAGAATGCCCTCCTACCCAACTGGCTTCGTATCCCAATTGGATACCACGGTAGAAGTTCGTCCATTATTCCATCTGGGGTTCCCATCAGAAGACCAGTCGGTCAGACAAAGCCGGGAGAAGACGGTGTACCCGGATTTGGTCCTTCCAAGCTCTTGGATTTTGAATTGGAAATGGCCTTTATTACCACTGATAGCAATGACCTTGGAAAGCGAATCGGACTGGACGAGGCAGAAGATTACATCTTTGGTTTGGTCCTTTTCAATGATTGGAGCGCCCGAGACATTCAGGCCTGGGAATACGTACCTCTTGGCCCATTCCTTGGTAAGAACTTTGCGTCTACCATCAGTCCCTGGATCGTGACCCTGGATGCTCTTGAGCCATTTAGAACCGCCGGACCCGATCAGGACCCTGTCCCCCTGCCCTATCTGCAGCAAGTCGGAGACAAGAACTTCGATATCAACCTGGAAGTGACTATCAGTCCTGAAAATGGAGATGAAACCACCGTTTGTCGATCGAACTTCAAATATATGTACTGGTCCATGGCCCAACAATTGACGCATCACACCGTTAATGGTTGTAATGTTAGATCTGGAGATATGATGGGAAGTGGAACCATATCGGGGCCTACACAGGAATCCTTTGGTTCCATGTTGGAATTGACCTGGCGTGGTCAGAATCCCATCACATTAAACGACGGAAGTCAACGTAAATTTATCAATGACGGAGATACGGTTACCTTAAAGGGTTATTCCGAACACCAAGGTGTACGCATCGGTTTCGGAAACTGTGAGGCAAAAGTGCTACCCGCAGAACCCTTCAAAGGTTAAACCAGCTGGTTGACAAGCTCCGCAATGTGATCACCCATTATCTGTCCGTGTGAGGCGTGATAAATGGTCTTTCCTTGGTGTATCACTAATACTTGAGGGCTTTCATGGTACACTTGAAATCGGCTGGCAACAAGATTGCTGATATCCCGATGAGCGATCAGATTCAAGTAAAACAAACCGTAATTCTTTTCAGGGGAGAATGATCGTTCAAACTGATTCAAGGCCATTCGGCTAATCCCACAGCGCGTCGAATGTTTAAAAAGAACAACAGGCTTCTCCTGTGAATCGGTTTCCACCTGGTCCAATTGTTCGATTTCGGTCAATTCCTGCCAATTAAGCGTTGGCTTGGCTTCTGACGAATCCTTGGAGGATCCAAACCATTTAAACATAGTCAATCTTTTTGGTAAAGATACAACATTGATCTAGGGTGTCTTTACACGCAATTTCCGCCAAAATGACGTGCTAATCCATGCTTTTTCCAGTCATTTTGACACTTTTTGGGCTTGGCGCGGCTTTTGAACAGTAGGGAGAAAACAGCTTATGAATTTTAGCAATTTTACCATAAAATCACAGGAAGTCGTACAACGGGCTCAACAATTGGCCATGGAGTACGGACATCAGCAGATCGAAAATGAGCACTTGATGAAGGCCATTTTGGAGGTAGATGAGAATGTCACCCCATTTCTGTTGAAAAAATTAGACGTGAACCTCGGCTTACTTGCACAGGTCCTGGACAAGCAGTTGGAAAGTTACACCAAGGTCAGTGGCACGGACATTATGCTGGCTCCCGCGACAGGACGGTCCTTGAATGAGGCGGTCAATATCGCCAAGAAAATGAACGATGAATATGTCTCCATCGAGCATATGCTTTTGGGGATATTCCAGTCCAAGAGTGCCGTGGCCCAAAGCCTGAAGGATCAGGGGGTCACTAAAAAGGACCTAGAAAATGCAATCTTGGAACTGCGTAAGGGAGATCGCGTTACGTCTCAGTCTGCAGAAGACACCTATAATTCCCTAAATAAATACGCCCGTAATCTGAACGAATTAGCCAGAACAGGGAAATTGGATCCGGTCATTGGCCGGGACGAAGAGATCAGGCGCATTTTACAGATCCTCTCCAGGAGAACCAAGAACAACCCCATGTTGGTTGGAGAACCCGGAACAGGTAAAACCGCCATCGCGGAAGGCCTTGCGCACAGAATTATTTCCGGTGATGTGCCCGAAAATCTGAAAACTAAAGAGGTCTATTCCCTGGATATGGGTGCCTTGATCGCAGGAGCCAAGTTCAAAGGAGAATTTGAAGAGCGACTCAAAGCGGTCATCAAGGAAGTAACCTCAAGCGATGGTGATATCGTTCTCTTTATAGACGAGATCCATACCCTGGTAGGGGCTGGCGGTGGCCAAGGTGCCATGGATGCGGCCAATATTTTGAAACCAGCATTGGCCAGAGGGGAACTGCGTGCGATTGGCGCAACTACCCTGGACGAGTACCAGAAGTACTTTGAAAAGGACAAGGCACTGGAAAGGCGCTTCCAAAAAGTAATGGTAGACGAGCCAGATACCGAGAGTGCGATCTCCATCCTTAGAGGAATCAAAGAAAAATACGAGACCCATCATAAGGTGAGGATCAAGGACGATGCCATCATTGCAGCCGTAGAGCTATCACAGCGATATATCACGAATCGGTTTTTACCGGACAAAGCCATTGATTTGATGGACGAGGCTGCATCCAAGTTGCGCATGGAGATCAACAGTAAGCCCGAAGAATTGGACGTACTGGATCGAAAGGTCATGCAATTGGAGATCGAGATCGAGGCGATCAAACGGGAGAATGACCAGGACAAACTGAAGCTTCTTCACGGCGAACTGGCCAATATCAAAGAGGAAAGAAATGAACTTCACGCCCGCTGGAAGAGTGAGAAAGAGGTCGTAGAGAACATCCAGAATGCCAAGAAGGAGATCGAAGCCTTCAAAATGGAAGCGGAACAAGCCGAGCGTGAAGGAGATTACGGCCGGGTTGCAGAGATCCGCTACGGTAAGGTCAAGCAGGCCCAGGAACAGCTGGAGAAATACCAAGAGGAACTTCGGCTACAGGAGGACAATGCCCTGATCAAGGAGGAGGTTACCCACGAAGACATTGCAGAAGTAGTCGCTAAATGGACCGGTATCCCGGTGACCAAAATGATACAGAGCGAACGAGAAAAGCTGCTGCGTCTGGAAGAGGAACTCCACAAGCGAGTGGTTGGTCAACACGAAGCGATCAAAGCGGTTAGCGACGCCATCAGGCGCAGTCGAGCCGGATTACAGGACGTGAAGAAGCCCATAGGGTCCTTCCTATTTCTAGGAACAACTGGTGTTGGTAAGACCGAACTGGCCAAGGCCCTGGCAGAATATCTCTTTGACGACGAAAATGCCATGACGCGAATCGACATGAGCGAATACCAAGAACGGCATAGTGTGAGCAGATTGGTAGGGGCGCCTCCCGGGTATGTAGGTTATGACGAAGGTGGCCAACTGACCGAGGCCGTAAGAAGAAAACCCTATTCGGTCGTTCTGTTGGATGAGATCGAAAAGGCCCATCCGGATACTTTCAACATCTTGTTACAAGTGTTGGATGAGGGTCGATTGACCGACAATAAAGGACGGGTAGCTGATTTTAAGAACACGGTGATTATCATGACCAGTAACCTGGGCAGTCACTTGATCCAGGAACAGTTTGAAGCAGTCAAGGATATTGAGACTGCCATGGAAACGGCCAAGTTGGAGGTCCTGGGTTTATTGAAGAAGAGTGTAAGGCCAGAGTTCTTGAACAGGATCGATGACATCGTGATGTTTACACCGCTTTCGCGCGAGGATATCAAGGCAATAGTGGGTCTGCAGTTGAGAGGTGTCTCCAAGATGCTTGCTAAGCAGCACATTACATTGGACGCCACAGCAGAGGCTATCGATTACCTGGCCGATAAGGGCTATGACCCCCAGTTTGGAGCTAGACCGGTTAAGCGGGTGATCCAACGGGAAGTGCTCAATGAGCTGTCCAAAGAGATCCTTTCCGGAAAGGTGCATACCGATAGCATCATCCTACTGGACAATTTCGACCAGGAACTGGTCTTTAGAAATCAGACCGACCTGATCGAACAATAAAAGAACTTCGGTTTGGCAGTAGATCCTTAAAACTGTCTTTTATGATTGATTGGTTGAACGAAAACGACCCCGGACTAGCTTCGGGGTTGTTTTCATTGTATAATATACCGTTCGGTATTTTTTTATATCTTTGACCCATGCTGAGCAAATCACAACGCACGAGCCAACTCATCATTGAAAAAGCTGCCCCTATTTTCAACCAAAAGGGATATGCCGCTACCTCAATGACAGATATTACCCGAGCAACCGGACTCACAAAGGGAGCTATTTACGGTAATTTCGAGAACAAGGAAGCCATAGCGATCGCTGCTTTTGACAAAAGCGTGAATCAACTGCTTCAGCGCATCGCAGAATTTCAGCAGCAATCAGATTCACCTCTACAACGATTATTGCTCATACCCGAATTTTATCGGAACTATTACGACTATAGCCAGCATTTGGGCGGTTGTCCCATTCTGAACATAGGTGTTGATTCCAATCACCAGAACTCGGCCTTATTGGCGCGTGTACAGTTGGTCATCAACAAGACCCAGGCAAATGTGGCTAAGTTGGTGGAATGGGCAAAGGCAAAAGGCGAAGTTAAACCTGCTGCCAATTCCGAGAAATTTGCCCGTGAACTCTACACCAGGATCCAAGGTGCCGTGTTTATGAGTCACACTATGAACAATCATCAGTACCTCAGGGAGGCAGCAGACCAGGTGGAGGAACTCATTAATCGTACCCTGGTCGTCTAATTTTTTTGAATAATAATATACCGTTTGGTATAAATTTTAAAACATGGATAATTTACCCAAGATCTTAGAAACTAAAACGCGAATTCGATTCCAGCATTGTGATCCCTTCAATCACCTGAATAATGCTGAATATCTCAACTATATGGTCAACGCAAGAGAAGACCAGCTGATCGAAAATTATGGCATAGACATCTACGAAATGGCCCGTAAAGAGGGTAAGAGTTGGGTGGTGGGTTCCAACCAGATCGCTTATATCCGCCCGGCCTGGACTATGGAGGAGGTGCTGATCCAATCCCAGTTGATCAGCTTTGACCAGAGCAGTCTTCAAGTCGAACTAAGAATGTACAGTTCCGACAGAACGGAATTAAAGGCTTTGATGTGGAGCCGATATGTGCATTTTGACCTGATCAATCAGAAAAGACACCTACACGATCCTGAATTCATGAACCTTTTCCAAAGCGTAGTGGAGGCAGTAGAACAGCATACCTTTGAAGACCGACTGGTCGAACTTCGTATGCAGGCCGTTTAAGCTATGGGCTAAATTCCGTAATTTGGCCTCATGTCCCCCAGGATCTTCTTACTACTTTGCCTATTCCTGTTGTTTTCCTGCAAGGATGAGACTCCAGGCCCTGTTCAGGATGATCGCATGAACGATTATGCGCTCTATGATTCTGCAGGTGGTTTCCACCGGTTTTCACGTTACAACAACAAAAAAGCTATCGTACTTTTTGTGCAAGGCAACGGTTGTCCAATTGTCCGTAACTACCTGAACGACCTGCGTGAGATCGTCGATGAATATGGACCAAAAGGGGTTCAGTTCTTTATGGTGAATTCTAATATTCAGGATAATAGGGATACTGTGGAATCTGAGGTCTCTAAATATGGAATCGAGATTCCTGTTCTTATGGACCAAAATCAAATTTTGGCCGATGAGTTGGACATTAGGATTACTGCTGAAGTTATTGTCCTGCATCCTGTCTCCAGGCAAATCCTTTACCGAGGTCCTCTAAATGATCGCCTAGACTACGAAGCACAAAAGGATACTTCCGAAAATGATTTCCTGATAGAGGCATTGGATGGGATCATTAATGGATCAGAGGTAAAATCGATGCCTAAGGCCGTACGTGGTTGTAAGGTGACCCGAAGGGTTAAATTTGAAACTCCATTGACATACACCGAGGATATAGCACCAATTTTTAAGAATAACTGCGTCCGATGTCACAGAGACAACGGGATGGCGCCATGGTCCATGGACGAATACCAGACTATTGTTGGCTGGTCAGATATGATCAAAGAGGTCCTTATAAGTAAACGCATGCCACCTTGGAAAGCGGATCCAAAAATTGGAAAATTTTCGAATTCATTTGCTCTTGCCGAGCAAGATGCAAGAAATATTATCAAATGGATCGAATCTGGAATGACCAAAGGTGAAGGGAGCGATCCGCTGAAAAATTTGTCGGAAGAACCCACTAAATGGAGTATGGGTGAACCCGATTACATTGTCGAACTCAAAACAGAAGATCTGCCTGCAACCGGAATTATTCCTTACCGTATTCAGAATTTCAAATTTAATGACTCTGTAGATCGCTGGATAGGGCATATCGATATTCGATCATCCGCCACCAAATCTGTTCACCATACCTTATTAACCAGCCAAAGCAATTCCCGCGTGGAAGGATTGGTCAAACGAAAGATCATTCCATGGAACGATAATTTTTTGGCAATCAGCGCTGGTTCTGGCTGGTTAAATCAAGCTCCGAAAGGAACGGGTATCTATTTACAGAAAGGTTCAAAATTAGGGATGCAACTCCATTACAATGCAACGGGAAAACGTGAAATCGATAAAACACTAATTGGTTTTTACTACTTGAATGAACCTCCGGAAAGAGAATATCGTTCGCTAGCATCGACAACACGAAATTTCAGCATCCCAGCACATACTGATGAAGTTAAGGTAGTCGCATTCGATACAATTACGCAAGATGTATTTGTACACGCCATTTGTCCTCATATGCATTACCGTGGCAAGCGGGCTTCTATGTTCGCTCTATTACCCGACTCCACACGGGTAGATTTGGTGTCAGTTCCAGATTACAACTTCAATTGGCAATTTCAATACCTTTTAGAAAAACCTATATTTCTGCCAAGCGGTTCTGTTATCGTTACTGAAGGTATTTACGATAACACCTTTCAGAATCCGTTAAACCCTAACCCATCCGTAGATATAGGGTACGGTGTACAAAGTACGGATGAAATGCTTATCGGGTTCATGAATTACACCTTAGCCAATCAGGACACTTTAACAAATAATTGACATTCCAACTGTAACAAAGCAATGGGGTTTTCGTCTTAATGGTGTACAACAATCAGAAAACTATTACGATGAAAACAACACAAAAAGCATTGAAACTCAGCCGTCCTCAGACAAACAAGACCCTGGGTATCTATATAGCGAGTGTGACCCTTTTTATGGCGACCTACACCTTGATCACTGCTTACCAATATCTGTAAGAGTCCAATTGTGTGAATGTCTGCTCAAGGAAGCGACCACCTACCTACATACCGAAAAAAATAAACCAACCACTGGGTTGGTTTTTTTATTTTAGCACAAATCTTTTGCCTTGAAACGAATCTTTTTGCTCCTTTGGCTGGCCACCGGACTACTTCAGACGACGACAGCCCAGCAAACCACAGAAGTCCAAGAAGGTGCGACCACTTATTTTCTGATTAGACACGCAGAAAAAGATCGCAGCGATCCTTCGAACAAAAATCCAGGATTGACAAAAAAAGGATTTTTCCGTGCCGATCGTTGGGCAGATCTGTTTTCGAGTACCGAATTGGACGCCATCTATTCTACCGATTACGACCGTACCTTAATGACCGCCTCCCCTACTGCTCGAAAGAAGGAATTGGAGATACAGCTCTATGACCCCTCCAAACTGTTCTCTGAAGAGTTCCAACAGGCCACAGCGGGCAAAACGGTCTTAGTTGTGGGACACAGCAATACAACTCCAGCCATGGTCAATGCCATGATCGGTGAAAACAAATACGCTGATATGGACGATAACGATAATGGGACCTTGTTTGTGGTCACATTGATGGACGGGAAGTCCGAAGTGCAGATCTTAAAACTGAACTAGTCTTTCAGGAACGGTCTACAATAACATTCTCTAACTCGATCAAGGATAGTAATTCTAACTCCCCGGCCTCAAATAAGGCAGGTAGATCAGTCAGTGGTGTTTCCTTACTGACCGGTTTGTAATTGCGATAATCACTGAACCAGATCCCGTCAATTTCCCTGAGGTTAAAGGCTTCCCGCAAACGTACCCCTCCACCATCTGTTATGTAGTTATACGCCAGAAATTCCAGTCGAAGGTCGTCTTCGGCAAACCAATACATGAACTGATCCTCAAAGTCCTTTCCCCCTCCCTCTTGACGAAAAGTGATCTGAATACTGTGATAGGATTTGCCCCCAATTACAGTAAGACCCAAATACTCTTTTTGTACGGCGGGATCGTTGAGTCCAAAGGGCAATTGAGCAAAATAATGCACGGAATTCACGCTGTTGGAATATTTAAACGCCAGGCTATCCGGAATCCTGGCGACTTGATCGTCAATGAAACGGGTAAACCCGTCGTTACGAAGCTGGTCGCGGATCAATCCCAGGGAATCCTTGAAAATACGCTCATAAGTAAACATGCCGTTATCCCTAGAGCTTTTGTAGTGTTTATCTCGGAAATCGAATTGAACCTTAACCTGATCACAACCACCAGGACAAGCCGAGAGAATGGCAGCATCAACTATTTCCTGTGCCGTTTTGGGGTTTTGTTCTTGACATCCGATTAAAATGGAGATAAGACCGAGTAATATGAGTGCCCGCATAAAGTATATTTGTAACAAAAGTAAATATTGAGTCCCTAATCAGGGTAATAACTTACGATGATGAAACGACTTATTTCTTGCATATTCATGATTTTGGCTACTGCCTTGTCATTGGGTCAGCAGCCTAGCTACATGCAGCAGGTGGAGAATTTCAAAACGAATTTCAATCAGGGGGATTCTCAGGCTGTTTTTGACATGCTGAACGAAGATGTACAGAAGCAACTAGGTTTTGAGACCATAGACCAGATCCTCAAAGATTACAGGGAAGCCTATGGAAATATCGATAGCCTGGAGTTCATTCAGGAAGGCAATCTGGCGGAAGTCTATCTATTACATTTTGTCCGAGGGAAGCAAAAAATGGCCTTGTCGTTGGATAGAGAGAACAAACTAAGTGGATTGCGCTTCATGCCTGTTACCGAGGACGTCACACCGAAAATTGAGCGAAACCTAACCAGGCTTTCCCTCCCGTTCAAAGGAGAATGGTTTACCGTTTGGGGTGGTGATACAAAGGCCCAGAACTATCATGTGATCTCCAATGCTCAGCGCCGAGCCTTCGATTTTCTCGTATTGGGAAGCAACAATAAGACCTACCAACGAAGTGGTACGCGAAACGAAGACTACTGGGCATTTGGTAAACCGATCTTTGCCGTTTGTGACGCCCTGGTTGTGGAAGTGATTACCGGTGTGGAGGATAACAAACCTGGAGCTATGAATCCCAGACAAGCACTTGGAAATAGTGTGACCCTCTTAACAGACAAGGGTGAATATATTGTCTATGCCCATTTCGAAAAAGGTACCGTAAAAGTAAGCAATGGAGAACGGGTTAAGCGAGGTCAATTGCTGGGTAATTGCGGAAACTCCGGAAATTCCAGCGAACCACATCTGCATTTACATATTCAGGATGGTCCCAAAATGTTGACCTCAGTGGGCATTAAATGTTTTTTTGACCGGCTGATGGTCAATAAAGAGATACGGGAAGATTACTCTCCAATAAGGTTGGACCGCATCAGGAGTATTGAGAACTAATCTCGTATTTTTGCCTGCCCATGGCCATCCAAAAGAAAGTCGAGATCAAGAATCGGAAAGCCAGGTTCCAGTATGAATTACTGGATACCTACCAGGCCGGTATTGTACTTAGGGGAACAGAAATAAAAGCGATCCGGGAAGGAAAAGCATCCATCGCCGAAAGTTTTTGTGAATTCTCCAACGGAGAGCTCTACGTGATCAATATGACCATAGAGGAATACAGCCATGCCTCACACTATGGCCATCAACCTAAAAGTGCCCGAAAACTCTTATTGAATAAACGAGAGCTGCGTAAATTGGAGAAAGAGGTAAAAAATTCCGGTCTGACCATTATCCCTACCCTGCTCTATATAAACGACCAGGGACTGGCTAAATTGCGAATCGCATTGGCCAAAGGAAAAAAGCTCTACGACAAGCGTGAGACCATTAAATCCAGGGAGAGCAAACGGGACCTGGGACGGATAAAGAAGAATTTCAACCGCTCTTAGCGAACTCCACTAACCAATAAAAATTACTCACAGGATTGCTTACATTTAGGGCAAAGCTATCCGCATGGAGTTACAATCGACCCTGGTGGTCATCATGATCTTATATTTTTCCGGCATCCTTTTCTGGGGATTCTACCAAGGAAAAAAAGTTAAATCCGGAGCCGATTTCTCCATAGCCGGCCGGAAGCTACCCGGATGGGTGGCGGCACTTTCTGAACGGGCCACAGGCGAATCTTCCTGGGCCTTGCTAGGCTTACCAGGAGCTGCTTATGCTACCGGACTTCTCGAGGTCTGGACTGCGATCGGATGTGTAATGGGGATACTGGTTGCCTGGATCTTTTTGGCTGGTCGTCTCAGAGATGAGGCCGCCCGGTACCAAGCAGTCACCTTTACGGACTTTCTGGCCAAACGGCACGGAGAAGTTGGAAAGTGGATCCGCATAAGTGGAAGCTTGACCATTGTTTTCTTTTTCTTCTTCTATGTCGGGGCTCAATTCATAGGAGGTGGAAAAACCCTGAACAACTTATTCGGGATGGATCAGGACTGGGCAATGCTGCTTATAGTGCTGTTGGTGATCCCCTATACCATTTACGGTGGATTTAGGTCTGTGACCTATACGGACGTAATCCAGGCCATATTGATGATCGTCACCCTGATCGTTGCTCCAATCGCCGGAATCTTTTACCTGAGATCCCATAAGCAAGAGGAGCTTTTTGCGAGCAGCATGTCCGAAGCCCTGGAGAAAGCGGGCAGTACTTATTCCAGCTTAACTGAAGGACTAGACACTTCCGCTTTACAACCATTACTTGGAGATGGAGCCAACCTGGCCTCCGGATTGGCTACGGGTATCGTAATTGCCGGAGCCTTCTCTTGGTTCTTTGGATACCTGGGAGGGCAACCTCAACTCACCACTCGTTTTATGGCCATAAAAAGCAAAAAGGATGCTAGGATTGCCAGGAATATCGGTGTGATCTGGACCGTGATCGCCTATACGGGTGCCTTGTGTGTGGGATATATCGGTCTGGCTATCTTCGGACCACAGGGGTTGACAGATCAGGAAACAGTAATGCCCAGTGTGCTGACTACCGTATTTCCCCCCATCATCTCGGGTATTTTGATCACCGGGGTGCTTGCGGCCATTATTTCCACTGCAAATAGTTTATTGATCCTTTCGGCCACAGAATTCTCAGAGAACCTGATGCCTCGATCCGCGAATTCCAATAACGGAAATTTGAGGTCCTCAAGGTTGATCACTGGTATTATGTCCCTGATTGCGCTGGCAGTGGCCTATTGGTCACCTTCAGATCTGATATATACCATAGTCAGTTTTGTCTGGGCAGGTATTGGTTCGACCTTCTCCGTAGTTATATTGCTAACACTCTTCTGGAAGCGCTATCACGGTAAGGCCGCCCTGTGGACCATAATTATCGGGGTGATCTTTACGCTGGTTTGGATGGGAAGCGGATGGGACCAGGTGATCACATCTCGTTTAATGACCTTTATCGTGGCCCTGGCAGTAGGAATATCAACCACCTTTTTGATACAGAAAAAACAAACAAATAATGAATAAAGCAGCCTATAAATGTGTAAAATGTGGTAATAACACCTTTAGCATCGGTGAAATTCGAACAACGGGTACCTTCTTAAGCAAAGTATTCGATGTTCAGCACAAGAAATTCTCGCACATTACCTGTGAGCGTTGCCAATACACGGAATTCTACCGAATGAAAAGTAGTTTGCTCGGAAATATTTTCGATCTGGGAACTTGAATTTAGAGCAGAACGAGAACCAATAGTATCCAGGGAGCGTATCCCAGGGCGACCAGTCCCGGGTTCTTACTTTTGATCCTACTTTGAATCACCACAGGTGGAATGGCAATAATCAGGCTAAGCAAAAATAAGATGATGACCTCTCCTGGTTCTTTCCAATAGTCGAAGCTGTACAGGCCTTCATCCAGGAAGAACACGGCATTTGCCAATACAAACGCAATTAGCAAGATCAGGGCGTAAGGAATGGATCGCTTCATAAGTACGGAATCTGATTAGATGATATTGAAATGTCCGAAAGGTTGCGCCTATTAGTTCTTGTCCTCCAGCATTGGGACAAAGCGATAGGCCCCATATTCTCGTTTTTCGAATTCCGTTTCGCCCTTACGGGTATAGACTGTCATGATCTGGGTGGTCTTGCCTAAAGGTATGACCATACGCCCTCCAACTTTTAATTGGGCCAACAGATCCTTGGGCAACTCTGGTGCACCGGCAGTCACAACGATCCCGTGATAAGGGGCAAATTCCTTCAAGCCCTTATACCCATCGCCAAAGACCATCTTCTTGGGTCTGTATCCCATACGAGGCAACAGCTTGGATGTCTTCTTAAAGAGTTCATTTTGCCGTTCGACAGTATAGACCTGTACGCCCATTTCTAGGAGAACAGCACTTTGGTATCCACTACCCGTGCCTATCTCCAGCACTTTATCTCCGCTTTTTACCTCTAACAACTCAGTTTGTCGAGCTACCGTATAAGGCTGGGAGATGGTCTGATCTGCCGCTATTGGGAAGGCCTTGTCCACATAAGCGTGCTCCAGAAAACCGGAATCCATGAACAAATGCCTAGGAACCCGATTCATAGCCTGCAAAACAGCCTCATCAGCTATTCCTTTTTTGCGCAACAACTCTACTAGTTGCTTTCTTTTTCCTTGATGAATGTAGTCGTCTTTCACGGTATACAAAGTAAGGTAACGACTTAAGGAAATACAAGGTTTCTTATCCGAAAAATTTAACTCAGCCTCGTTCTAACCTATACAAATAAGGGCAAAAAGATTTACCTTTGTTGAAAACGGTTTACATGCTAAAAGCGGGCGTACTAGGTGCCGGTCATCTAGGCAAAATTCATCTGAAATTACTGGAACAATCAACCAATTACGAGCTTGTCGGTTTTTATGATGCGGACCAGCAGGCTTCCAAACAAATTGAAGACGAATTCGGCTATAAAAGTTACCCGGACATGGATACCCTGATAGACTCCTGCGACATGATCGATGTTGTAACACCAACCGTTTCACACTTTGACTGTGCCCGGAAAGTGATCCAGAAAGGCAAGCATCTGTTCATCGAAAAACCCATCACTCAAACAGTACAGGAAGCCAATCAACTGATCGAACTGGCTAAAAAACACCAGGTAAAAGGTCAGGTAGGCCATGTGGAACGTTTTAACCCAGCTTTTCAATCTGTAAGTGACAAGTTTGATTCTCCCATGTTCATCGAGTCTCATCGCTTGGCGGAATTCAATCCTAGAGGAACCGATGTTTCCGTCGTACTGGACCTGATGATCCACGATATCGACGTCATTCTTAGTGTAGTGCGATCTCCTGTGAAAAAAGTCTATTCCAGTGGTGTATCGGTGATATCAGAGACCCCGGATATCGCCAATGCCCGTATCGAATTTGAAAATGGCTGCGTGGCCAACCTCACCGCCAGCAGGATCTCCATGAAGAAGATGCGTAAATCCAGATTCTTCCAACGGGATGCCTATATCTCGGTGGATTTTCTGGAGAAGAAGGTAGAGGTGGTCCGAATGAAGGACGCCCCGGATGACTCAGATCCTTTCGCTATGGTATTGACCAATGCCGAAGGAGTGAAGAAACAGATCTACTTTGACAATCCCAAGATAGAATCCAATAATGCTATCCTGGACGAACTAGATAGTTTTGCCATGGCGATCAAAGAAGAAAAAGAACCAGTGGTTTCCCTGGAGCAAGGTAGAGACGCCCTGGAAGTAGCCATGGAAGTAATCAATAACTTTAAACAGCTCTGATATATTATGAAGAATGTTGCCGTAATCGGCGCGGGTACCATGGGTAATGGTATTGCCCACACCTTTGCACAATTCAATTATAAGGTTCAACTGATCGATGTTTCTCAGCCCGCACTGGATAAGGCGCTGGCAACTATAGAGAAAAACCTCGATCGTATGGTGAGTAAGGAAAGGATTACCGAGGCAGATAAGAACGCTACCCTTGGCAATATCACAACCTATACGAGTTTAGAAGAAGGTCTAGAATATGCAAGCCTGGTGGTGGAGGCAGCGACCGAAAATGTCGACCTCAAACTGAAGATATTTCAGGACCTGGACAAGCTATGCCCGGAAGATACTATTCTAGCCACCAATACCTCCTCCATCTCCATCACACAGATCGCAGCGGTAACCTCCAGACCGGACCGGGTAATTGGTATGCACTTTATGAACCCAGTACCCATTATGAAGCTCGTAGAGATCATCAAAGGGTACAATACAAGTGCGGAGACCTATCAAATGGTGGAATCCGTTTCAAAGAAATTGAATAAGGTACCTGTAGAGGTAAACGATTATCCAGGCTTTGTAGCCAACCGCATACTGATGCCCATGATCAATGAATCCGTTGAGACCTTGTACAATGGCGTTGCGGGCGTACAGGAGATCGACACCGTCATGAAGCTGGGAATGGCCCATCCGATGGGTCCCCTGCAATTGGCGGATTTTATAGGGTTGGATGTTTGCTTGTCCATTCTACAAGTGATGTACGATGGCTTTAAGAACCCGAAATATGCTCCTTGTCCCCTATTGGTCAATATGGTCACAGCGGGAAAACTTGGCGTAAAGAGCGGCGAGGGCTTCTACGATTATTCCGAGAGCAGAAAAGCAGAGAAAGTAGCTTCACAATTCGCTTAGTCAGGCATGCCTCGGATACTCCCATTTAAAGCAGTACGTCCTACCAGAGACAAGGTCAGTTTGATGGCCTCCAGATCGTATGAGAGTTACAGCAAAGAGGAGTTAGAGGCCAGATTAAGGGATAATCCATTCTCGTTCTTACACATTATCAACCCTGGCTTTAAGTACCGAAAGAAGATTTCAGGAAAGCTGCGTTACGGCTTGGTGAAGAACCGTTACCAGGAATTTCGCGAGGATGGCATCTTTATGCAAGACGAAGAATCCTCCTATTACGTCTACAAGATCGTTAATAGAGAAGGTTTTAGCTTTCACGGGATAGTTGGTGCTGCAGACGTAGACGAACTCAACAAGGATGGAATCCGCAAACACGAAGCTACGCTCAAGGACAGGGAGGCCATGTTTATGGAATATCTTAAAACAGTTGGCTTCAATGCTGAGGCAGTTCTATTGACCTATCCAGACAACGAGATCATAAACAGCATCATCCAACAGCAAATGAACTCCAGGGCGGAGTATGAATTCACAACCACCTATCGGGATACCCATTATTTGTGGCCCATAAGTGAAAAAGCCTTGGTAGAAAAAATCAAAGCAGCATTCGAGGAAATCCCTGCCGTTTACATTGCCGATGGGCATCATCGCACGGCTTCTTCCATATTATTGGCCGAGACCACCGGTGCTCTGTCACAGGATGAAATGAATAATAGTTATCGTTTCTTTATGAGTTACCTCATCCCAGAGAGCGAACTGAAGATCTATCAGTTCAACCGTATGGTTAAAGATCTCAATGGTATGGATAAGGAGGAGTTTCTGATTGGACTGGATACTTACTTCAGGATCGACAATCGGGGAGCAGAATACTACAAACCCTCCAAAAAACATCACTTTAGCATGTACCTAGACGGGGATTTCTATTCCCTATACCTTCGCAAAGACCGCTATAAGATGACCAATGCCCTGGATGCCCTGGACACGGAGATCTTGTATCGCACCATCTTAAAGCCTCTTCTAGGAATAGAAGACGCCAGGACGGAAGACCGATTGGCCTACTCCCACGGAAAGAAAGATCTGGCTCACGTTCAGTCTATGGTGGATAGTGGAAAATTTGCCGTCGGGTTTGGTATGTTACCAATAACCGTGGAAGAACTCAAAGCCGTGGCCGATCAAGGTCTGGTCATGCCACCAAAGAGCACATTCATAGAACCTAAGTTGAGAAGCGGAGTGACCATTTACGAATTTTGAGTTCCATCGCAGAAAATATAGCTCGATTAAAGAAGGACCTACCGCCTGAGGTTACACTGGTTGCTGTTTCCAAGACTAAACCTGTATCGGACCTGATGCAGGCTTATGCCGGAGGTCAGCGTGTCTTTGGCGAGAATAAGGTTCAGGAAATGGTGAGCAAGCAGCAAGAGATGCCCAAGGATATACAGTGGCATATGATCGGGCACTTACAAAGGAACAAGGTAAAGTATATGGCTGGTTTTGTGGATCTTGTTCATGGGGTTGACAGTCTTCGCTTGCTGCAAGAGATCGATAAGCAAGCTGCAAAACACCAGCGAGTGATCGATTGCCTGTTGCAGATCAGGATCGCCCAGGAGGAAACAAAATTTGGCTTGCCGGGACATGAATTGGATACCCTATTGGAATCTTCAGCCTTCAAAGAACTGCAAAACGTGCGGGTTGTTGGACTTATGGGCATGGCAAGTTTTACCTCGAATATGACCCAGGTAAGAAAGGAATTCGAGCATTTACAACAGCTCTATAAACGATTAAACACAATTCATAATTGGCACGTTCTTTCCATGGGTATGAGTGGCGACTATCCACTGGCCCTCGAATGCGGATCTAATATGATCCGGGTGGGAAGTGCCATATTCGGTGCCAGAAATTATCACTAAATTCCATGACCGACTAAGCAGATGTACGCAATACTGGACATAGAGACTACCGGAGGTAAATACAACGAAGAGGGTATTACCGAAATCGCCATTTACAAATTTGATGGTCATAAGGTGGTGGATCAATTTGCCAGTTTGGTCAACCCGGAAAGGCGGATTCAACCCTTTGTGGTCAACCTGACCGGGATCAACAACGAAATGTTGCGTTCCGCACCTAAGTTCTACGAGGTGGCCAAAAGGATCATAGAGATTACCGAAGGCTGCGTTCTGGTAGCACATAATGCTCAGTTTGACAACCGGATCCTGACCACCGAATTTGATCGGCTGGGTTATCAGTTCAAAAAGGATACCCTCTGTACCGTAGAACTTTCCAAAAAGCTCATCCCGGACATGCCCTCCTACAGCCTGGGAAAACTGGTTCGTTCACTGGGAATCCCAATTAGTGACAGGCACCGAGCGCAAGGAGATGCACAGGCCACGCTTACCCTCTTTAAGCTACTGATGTCCAAGGACATCAATAAGGATATACTGACAGCTTCTGTCCGGCAGGATCCTCGACGACAACTGGAACCAAAACTGATCGATATTATAGATTCTACTCCCACAGAGACCGGAGTGTACTACATGCATCGGGAAGACGGGGAGATTATCTATATAGGGAAGAGCAAGAACATGCGCAGAAGATTGGTTCAGCATTTTACCAGCGACAAGCGCAAATCCAAAAAGATCCAGCTCGAGGTGCATACCGTTACCTATGAGCTAACAGGGAACGATCTGATCGCCCAGCTTAAGGAAAGCGAGGAGATCAAGCAAAAGAAGCCACTGTATAACAGGGCCCTCAGGCGTACGCTTTTTACCTATCAATTGAGCTCCTTCACCGATCAGAATGGCTATATCAATCTGAAAATAGATAAGGCGGATGGGCGAAAACCAGCAATTACGACCTTTTCCAATTACCAGCAGGCGCGCTCTGCCGTGTTTAAAATTACCGAACAGCATCAACTATGTCAGCGACTCACCGGACTGGACAAAGGGAAAGGCCCCTGTTTTCACCACAGTGTAAAGACATGCAATGGAGCCTGTATTGAAGAAGAAGAGATCTCGGCATATAATGCCAGGGTAGAAGGATTTATCCAACGCCATAGTTACGACAATAAACACATGATGCTGATCGACAGAGGAAGGGATACCGACGAACGTTCCGTGATCTTGATCGAAGATGGCCAATACAAGGGTTATGGTTTTTACAACTTGAATTTCCAGATCGATAATCCGGAGATACTCAGAAGCATAGTGAACCCCATGTCCAACAATCGGGATGCCCAGCATATCATTCAATCCTACCTGCGGAAGAACAAGGTTATGCGAATCGTTCCTCTTCCCAAGACCAGCGCCATATAAGGAATCTTTGCTACCTTTACGTTAAACAGCAAGGATTTGAACACATCCACACTGAGAAAATGGCGGCATAAACTGCACGAGATAATTTATGAAGCCGACACCCCGTTAGGGAAAGCCTTCGATATTGTATTGCTGGTCCTGATCATTCTATCTGTGGTCTTCGTCATGTTGGAAAGTGTTCCCAAGATAGATGCCAAGTACCATGATCTGCTGAACATAGGGGAATGGATCATTACCATCTTCTTTACCATAGAGTATATCGCCCGCATCATCACAGTAAAACGTCCCACTAACTATATTTTCAGTTTTTACGGGATCATCGACCTGCTCTCCACCATTCCGCTATATCTGTCGATGATTCTAACAGGTTCCAATTACCTGCTTACGGTGAGGTCTCTGCGCCTACTCAGAATTTTCCGTATCCTGAAGATCACCCGGTACATTGGAGAGGCCACCCGCTTAAGGCGGGCCATGTTGCTTAGCCGGCCAAAGATCCTGGTATTCTTGTTCACAGTGGTGATCATCGCTATCATAGCCGGGACCATTATGTACCTGGTGGAAGGAGAAGAGAGTGGTTTTACCAGTATTCCCCATAGTGTGTATTGGTGTATAGTGACCCTGACCACTGTTGGTTATGGCGATATATCTCCTATAACTCCTCTTGGGCAGTTTATAGCCAGTGTGATCATGATCATGGGTTACGGGATCATAGCTGTTCCTACCGGAATTGTTACCGCCGAATACGGCCGGGCTTCACAAGATGTACAACACAATACCCAGGCCTGTCCAGGATGCGGCATTGGGGGTCACAAGGACAACGCGCGCTTCTGTTTTAAATGTGGAGAAGAGCTGAATCCAGAGGAATTGACGATGTGATGCAACAGTCTTCTCCCCTGCTTATCGCGGTGGTCGGTCCAACCGCAATCGGCAAAACCGTTCGGGCGATTCAACTGGCCGAACACTATAACACTGAGATCCTCTCTGCAGATTCCCGTCAATTCTACAAAGAAATGTCTATTGGTACCGCTGTTCCGACTAAGGAGGAACTAAGTCTGGTCAAACACCACTTCATACAGCATATTTCCATAGACAAACCATACAGCGTGGGTGATTTTGAGCGAGACGCAATGGAAAGACTTGATGCGCTCTTCACCGAAAACAAGGTCGCCGTGCTGGTTGGAGGGTCTGGTCTCTATGTTCAAGCCGTATTAGATGGACTGGATGAGTTTCCCGATGTTGCACCCGGAATTCGGGAAGAGATCAATGCCCTATACCGCGAAAAAGGAATTGAGGAACTGCAACGGCAGCTGAAGCAATTGGATCCTGAATACTACAAACAAGTGGATCTTCAGAACCCCCATCGGCTGATCCGAGCCTTGGAGATTTGTATAAGTAGTGGTCAATCGTATTCAAGCTTTAGGAACAACAAGAAAGCACAACGTCCCTTTGAGATCATAATGATCGGCTTGGAAGCCGACCGGGAGATCGTCTACGATCGGATCAACCGAAGGGTAGATCTGATGATGGAAGAAGGATTGTTGTCAGAAGTCAAGTCACTACATCCGAAAAAAGATCTCAATGCATTACAAACTGTAGGTTACCAAGAGCTGTTTAGCTATCTAGACGGCCAATCTGATCTGGATATGGCCATTTCAGAGATCAAAAAGAACAGCAGACGTTTTGCCAAGCGGCAATTTACCTGGTTCCGCAGAGATCCAAGAGTGAGCTGGTTCGACTACCAGGTGGATATCCAGGTCATCATCGACCATATCCAAAAAAAAACGGCCCCTTAGAGCCGTTTATATTTTAGTGATCATCGATTACTGATCCACCTCATCTTTGACCACCAGACGGAAGCCCTCTCCGTGAATATTGATGATCTCTACCCCATCGTCATGGCTCAAGTACTTCCTGAGCTTGGCGATATACACATCCATACTGCGGGAGGTGAAATAGTTATCGTCGCGCCAGATTTTGGTAAGCGCCAACTCTCGCGGCATCAGATCATTCTTATGTAGGGCCAGCAAGCGTAACAGATCATTCTCCTTAGGAGATAATTTTGTTGGCGCCTCGTCCTTGTAGGTGAGAAAGCGCAGCTTGGAATTGAGATGGAAATTCCCAATCTGGAATTCGAATTGTTTGCTGTCTGCCAGGGAATCCGTAGACTTTCTCTGGATAATGGCCTTGATCTTCATCAGAAGAACTTCACTGTCGAAGGGTTTATTCAGATAGTCGTCTGCTCCCACTTTATAGCCTTTCAACACATCTTCCTTCATCGCTTTGGCGGTGAGGAATATAATGGGAACTTCTTCGTTCTTTTCACGGATCTCCTTGGCAAGGGTGAATCCGTCCTTATAGGGCATCATGACATCCAGGATGCAGAGGTCGAAATCATCTTTCTTGAACTTCTCGAAGCCCTCCATACCATTTTTGGCGTGAGTCACATCGTATCCGTTCATGGATAGGTAATCTTTAAGAACTGTTCCAAAATTTGGATCGTCCTCTACAAGCAGAATTTTCTTATTCTCTGATTCCATAATACTATGATATTAACTGTACTTTAATGACAAATGTGCTTCCTTTTCCTTTTTCGCTTTCCACATAGATCTCGGCATCGTGATCGTCCAGGATCCTTTTAACATAGGCTAAACCTAGCCCGTGGCCCTTCACATTGTGGATATCGCCGGTGTGTTCCCGGTAAAATTTCTCAAAGATCCGTTTCTGAACAGACTTGGTCATCCCAATACCCTGATCCCTTACCTTTAAGATAATACTATTTTTAACATTTTCGGTATATAAGTCGATCTTTGGCACTTCCTCAGAATACTTGATAGCATTGTCTAACACATTGGTTATCACATTAACCATATGATGACGATTGGCTAATATCGACGACTTGAGCGCACCTAAATGCGTTTTGATATAACCTCCTCTGTCCTCTACAATCAAACTGACATGCCCCACAGCCTCCTCGATCAAATCGTGGAGTTTGATTCTTTCCTTAGGCAGGTCCAATTCATTCTTCTCCAGTTTTGAGATACGCAATACATTTTCTACCTGGGCATGCATCCGTCTGTTCTCGTCCCGGATCATCTTCATATACTTGGAAACAAACTCCTTGTTGTCTGCGACCATAGGGTTTTTCATCGCATCTAATGCCAGGTTGATCGTTGCAATGGGAGTTTTGAACTCATGCGTCATATTGTTGATGAAATCACTCTTGATCTGGGAGATCTGCCGTTGCTTAAATAGCTGTGAGAGCGCACTGGCATATGCTAATATGATGATTGAGGTGAAAATGATGGACAAAATTGCCATCCCAAGAATTTCGCCAAAAACTTCCTTTCGCTTTTCGGAAAAGTTGACATAAAGCCTGTAACTGGTGTTCAGATCATCGTTCACAAACAACGGAACTCCATAGGTGCTCTTTGGATCCAATTCGAAATTGCGGGAACGGATCTTGGTGGCTAATGTCTTGCTGTATACCGCATATTCAAAACTGGTAGCCAACCCGCGGTTAAGCAGTTCTTCCTGAAGCAATTGCTCGATCTCTTCTCCTTGGACCCGCTTGTGAATAGGGGTCTTGGCAGAAATATTCTTGAAGGCCTCCTCAAATTGGCCACGCTCATAATCCCTCAACCGACTAAAGGACTCAACCATGGTCTCTTGGGGGGCGCCCCGTCCGTCCAATCCACTTACAATTCGAGTGGTCTTCTTTTTATTGGTGATCTTTTTGAAATCAATGGAATCCAATTCCGTATCGAACAAAGTTGAAGAGAGTTTAAAATCTTCCTCTATAATTCGATCCGTATAAATAACTGTCTCGTTCTTATCTTCATCTTCTGTGGTGTACACCAACTCGGTCAGGGTGACATTATCGGGTATATCAACACTGTCTGCCAAAGAACTGTATACGGCATAATAATCTTCCACCTCCCGCAGTTGGATCCTACGGGATACTTCGATCAATACCTGCCGAACATCAATGGTGAACTGATCCTCCTTTTGCTGGTAAGAATTTCGAATCCAATATCCCTGAACGAATATGATCCCAAGCAATGCGAGGCTCATTAGCGCGATCAGGACAGCAAAAAGCTTTTTGTTCATCACTCAAAAGTAGTATTTTAACATTTAGAGGATTGGCGGTTTAACCAAATGTTAACACCGCAAGCGCAGTCCTAGCGCGACTTTTCGAGTAACTGCAAATGGATCCTTTCCACCTGGGCCCTAGTGCTTTCCAATTGGTTGTTCTCGATAATGAAGTCTGACATTTCGGACTTCTTTTCATCTGACCATTGATTCGCCATACGATCCAGGATCTCCTCCTTGGTGGTCTGGTCACGAAGAAGGATTCGACGGATTCGCTCCTTGAGATCGGCAGTTACCAAGATAATCTGATCACAGCCCTTGTAACTCCCACTCTCAAAAAGGATGGCGGCCTCCTTGATCACATAAGGTGCCTGCTGCTGCCGGCTCCAGGTTAAGAAGTCCTCTCCCACAACAGGATGAATTATAGTATTGAGATCGTTTAGTAAGGATCTATCCTTGAACACTTTAGCGGCCACATATGCCCGGTCTAACTCACCCTGACGATAGGCCTCCTTACCAAAAAGTTCAATGATTCCGATTTTGATCCGCTCGGACGTATTGGTGAGTTCCCTGGCCCTATCGTCGGCAATATAAACAGGAACACCCAATTCCAGGAACATTTCCGCAACTGTGGTCTTTCCACTACCGATACCCCTGTTAAACCGACTACCATCATTTGAAGATCAAATAGTCGATCTTTTTATCTGCCAATTCTACCCGTTGTACCATTTCGGGATATTGATCGATCCTGGGGATCATGAAATTTTCCTGATCGTTTCTTTCATTGAAGTCGCAGATCACCACAAAATCATCTGGACCTACCGCGTTGAATTGATCCACAGAAATATCGAAGGTCACCTTGACCGTTTCCGGGATCAACCGTATTTCTGTCTCTGGAGGCAAGTTTATTATTTGTGGGCTGATCTGAATTTGTTTTTCAATGAACTCCGATACATTGAGTTCTACAGTGACCTCTTGAGAAGAATAATCAGATTGCAAGCCTGCGGGAAGTACAAACTGGCTGTTCCGCTGCACATTAGAATTGATATTCTCTCCTTCTATCGGTTGTGTGCGAACCTCCTGAATAGATTCCATTAACTTTTGAGGACCAGTCAAAGTGACCGAATCTGGTTGAACATTAGGCTGTCCAATAGGCCGAAATCCTTTTTCAAAAGCCAACTGAATATCCGCTACTATAGGTAGGCGTTTTCTAATTATGCGCTCTAACGGTATGGTTAAGTCTTCTCCCGCTAAATACCTGAGTTCTCCATCCTGTCCCAATTGACGCCCGATCATTTGCCGAAGTTCTTCCTTGCCGATTACGACCAGGGTATCTTCTGGAGCCGCATAAACCCCGACATTGATCTTAAGCTCTGGTGATTTTAATTTATAGAACAACGACTGAAAACCTGTCGTCCTGATCTCTGCTACCAAAAACTGTGGTGCTACTGCCGAAACGGTGCTATTCTCCGGAACATTCTCATAGGCCAGAGCAAGTTCCATTCTACTCGAATTTTCTCTTGAAGAGCGCGCCATCATCCAAAAGACAAAGGACAGCAATAGGAATAGGAAGAAGATCCTGGGTCTCGATTTTTTGAATTGAGAAGATTCTGACATGAAGGGAACTTTCCTCTAAATTAATTAAAAAAGAGTTCGGGATAGGCGCTCTCTGGATCTGACCCGAGGATTCGGATCTTTGTAGTACTCTCAAGAAATGCGAGACCATAGCCAAAGAACTGTACAAATAAGACAAGCACCGCTAATATTCCAACCTTTAATCCTCCGGAACGCAGAGAGGCCTCCAGCATAATCAGCAGGCAATAGACCAACAATGGAACCATATACAGTGAACTCTGAAGAACTCCTAGGAGAACACTGATCAACACTCCCAAGACAAAAAAACTGGGAAACCAAAAGGTGATCTTGGCCGAGCTAGGATGCCAAAGGCTAATAATGGGCCTAACGAGACCAAACTTTCGAACTTGCCGATAGAACTTATTAAGATCTATCCTTCGTTTGTGATAAACAAATGCATTTGGTACGAAGGTAGTCTTATAACCTTGTTCAAGAAGCCTAAGACTCAGATCGGGGTCTTCTCCCGGATGGATGCGCCCAAATCCGCCACTCTGTTCGTATGCTTCCCTGGAGAGTCCCATATTAAAGCTGCGTGGCTCAAATTGACTAACCGCCCTGCTAGAACCGCGGATACCTCCGGTGGTTAGAAAAGAGGTCATTACGTGACTGACCGCTTTTTGAAATTCATTGAACTCCGGATGGGCGGCATCCGAACCTCCAAAACAGTGATGAAAATCACTATCCAGATATCGATCTACCTCTTCTAAATACTCCGGTGGTAGAATGCAGTCTGAGTCCAGGATCAAGAAGTAATTACCGCTCGCTCTTTCCATTCCGTAGTTGCGGGAATGTCCGGGACCCGTATTGGCCTTGACCAAATAGGTAATATTTAGCTTGGTGTCAAATCGTTTGATGATGTGCTCACAGGATTGAGAAGAACCATCCTCCACAATGACAACTTCAAATGGGATGCCAGTAGTTTGCTGAGTCATGGACACCAACAATTCCTGGATCTCGTCTGGTCTGTTGAAAACCGGAACGACAAAGGAGTAACTCCTGCTCATGAGAGCAAAATTAGTCAAAAAAAAAGCCATCTACCCGAGGATAGATGGCTCTTATTAGAAGTTATTTAGCTTACTGCTTAACGATCTTGTAGGTACCTACCTGACCATTCACAGTCACCTTCATAATATATGTACCAACAGAAAGGCTGGATACATTCAGTTGACCAGTAGTGGCATCGATGTTTCTATCGATCACCTCTTGACCAAGGATGTTATAAACTGTAGCTCTTTCGATTACATCCAGAGCATTCAGAGTCAATACATCGCTAGCTGGGTTTGGTGAGAAAGTGAATCCTTCGATTCCATTCTCTTCTACACCCAGTATACCAGAATCCAAGTTGATGTCTGTTCCACCTCCCTGGTTGGTAACGAATACATAGTACGTACGGCCTTCTACAGTAAGAATTGACGCAGTTGTACTAGGCAGACATTGGTTATTTCCGTTCGGAATGTGGATCAGATCTTCCTCAGAGGAATCTTCGTCCGGTGCGCGGAAGAAGACAACAGTAGAGAATCCAGCTGGAGAAACGATCTCGCCTTCAGCGAAACCAGCTTCAGTAGCAGTGAACTTATACCATACACCATTGGCTCCATCGATATTACAATCTACTGGGTTACCATCTTCTGTAGTTGCCGCTGGCATGGCTACAGCAGGATCAGTGTAAGGGAATCCGATCTCATCAACGTCGATAGCATTCTCGATATCATCGTTTGGTGGTGGGATTGGATCACAGTTCACGCTCAGGCTATAACTACCAGTTGATCCTCCAAATCCGTGAACAAGGATATAGTAAGTAGAGTTTCCGTCACCAGTGAAAGAAACCTCAGACTGAAGTCCACAGAAATCATCATTTCCACCAACACAGGTCAAGTTCCCACAATCGTCACCTTCGTAAACGGTTAACTGGCTATCGTAAGTTGTTCCTCCATCGCACAGGGAAACTGTGTAGTCAGATGAGAAACCAAAATCGTCAGTGAAAGTATACCATACACCGTTTCCGATATTGAACTCACCACCACATAGTTCAGAGTTGTCAGCAGTTGCGCCGTCGGTTGTCCCAGTTACAGTCTCTCCACAAGAGATAGACTCGGCACCTTCACAGAAGTCGTTGGTCACAGGACCACAGGCTACCTCAAGACTGAAGTCACCTGAGGAACTACCGGAGAACCCATCAACAACAATATAATAGGTAGAAAAACCGTCAGATACGAAAGTTAACTCTGATTGTAATCCACAAGAGTCATCGTTGGTAGCAACTAACTCACTCAAGGTACAATCTGTAAATACCCAAAGGATTGAGTCAAAACCTGTTCCACCGTCACAAAGCGAAAGGGTAACAGCTTCCTGATCGCCCTCTCCGGTGAAAGAGAAATATACATCAGGCCCATCATTTCCAGCCGTGTCCGTTGCACCGGCAGTACTTCCTGCATAAACATCTCCACAAGACAGTGCATAAGCGTCATCACAAACATCGTTGAATGGCTGTGCACAAACATTCATTTCGAAAGAAACGATCTGTCCGGTATCTCCAAAAGCACCATCACAAACCTTCAAGTTCCAGGTTCCTCCTACGTTCTCACCCATAAAGGTATCGGCGAAAGTTCCGCCTTCCGGAGAGAATGTTCCTGTAAATGGAGCAGATGCTCCAACAATAGATGGTGCACCATCTTCAAATACAGTTGCTACATAATTGTCGTCACTTCCTCCGTTATTGGCAGACAGCAATAATTCTGTTCCAGAAGGAGAGACCAAGAAAATCTGTAGATCAGATACCCAGGTGTGGGTAATTGTAATTTCTACATTTTCGATCTCTGCATCCATACCGACAAAACCAATGGCGTCAACATCCACAGGGACCAGGTTTGGCGCATTAGCACAATCGGCAGTTTGGGTGTCGCCACCGTCTATGTCGATCGGAAGACCAGTCGCTTCGTAGTTGTTAGAATCACAACTAATGCCAGGCTCTGTCTCTTCACCTACTGCATTAAGCACCCAAGATTGCGACAACGCAAAATCGGCGTCTAAATCGTAAATCCCGTCGTCACCAACGCAATCCAAACTTTGGATCCATGATGGTGCAGTTTGTCCTGCATTATTTGCTCCGATAGAAAAAGTCGTCAAACCGTCATTTGGTGTCCGAAGTGCAATAACCATTTCAGAACCGGCGGGTACAGTCGCATCAATTGCAGTCTCAAGCACAAGACCGACATCCGCGGCAGTCACATTTTCTGTGGCTGAAGCTAATAAAGTTAGATTGCCCGTTGGAAAAGCTGCATCAGTAGTCCACACTTCGACTGTCACATCAACTCCAGAACCAGGAACACCGTCCAGAGCAAAGAAACCATATTGAATACGGTTAACATTGAAATCTCCAGTAATACCAAAATCGGTTAGAACATAAGACCGGAAAGATGTCAAGGCCACAGGGTTAGCCGGGCCACAGAAAATACCATCGTCTATGGTGGCTGGATCATTTGAATGAGTGAGCAGGATCTCCGAGCCCCCTCTTTCTAGATTGGTCGTGACTCCTGCAACTCCGGTGCTATTCGCCGAAAGCTGGGCAAAGCCAATAGTCGAAACGAATAAAGCACTCAGAAATAGAGTAATTTTTCTCATAATCAATTAGTTAAATAAGATTAGTTATTATGTGTTAAAGGTATCTAAAATTTCTGGAATAAACCAAAGAATTAAATATCCATGAAAACCCTTGCGATATATAGGTTTAGCAGCATTTTTCATCAAAAAAGCCCGGGTGTACCGGGCTAAACAAAATTGATGAAGGAAAATTCTATTGTGAATCCACAAATGCATCCATAACAGCATCACTCACTCCCATATTGGAGAAACCGCCATCATTGTATAAATTCTGAAGGGTTACCCGCTTGGTCAGATCACTGAACATGGCCACCGTATAGTTGGCACAATCCATAGCGGTAGCATTACCCAAAGGAGACATTTTCTCTGCATAGGCAATGAAGCCATCAAAGCCCTTTACTCCCTGACCTGCGGTTGTAGGTGTAGGAGACTGGGATATGGTATTGACCCTAACTTTCTTATCCCTTCCAAAGAAATAGCCAAAACTACGCGCAATTGACTCCAGATAAGCCTTGTTATCTGCCATATCATTGTAATCAGGAAATACTCGTTGAGCCGCCATATAGGTTAAAGCAACTATGCTACCCCACTCGTTCATGGCATCTTTCTTATACAGGACCTGCATGGTCTTGTGAAAAGACAAGGCAGATACGTCCCATCCCTTGTGAGTCCAGTCATAATTGGATTCGGTATAATGTTTTCCCTTCCGCACATTGACAGACATACCAATGGAGTGAAGTACAAAATCTAATTTACCGCCCAGGATTTCCATGGCCTGATCTACCAGGTTTTCCAAGTCTTCCAATTTGGTCGCGTCAGCAGGAATGATCTGGGAACCCGTTTTCTCGGCCAGTTGGTTGATCTGCCCCATTCGCATGGCAATTGGCGCATTGGTTAAGACGATCTGCCCTCCTTCTTCATGTACGCGTTCGGCCGTTTTCCAGGCGATTGAATTCTCATCCAGGGCACCGAATATTATCCCTTTTTTTCCGGCTAGTAGATTGTTTGACATAGTTCTATTTTGTGGGTTGACTACCTATTTGAATGGTCAAAGATAAGCTTTAATTCAACAATTCACGGGCGTGTGCAAGGGCAGAATCAGAGTATTGATCTCCTCCGATCATTTGAGCAATCTCCACTATTCTGGCGTCTTCATCCAATGGTTTCAGGTGGGTTATTGTTCGTACTGCATCCGTCTCTTTAAACACCTTCAAATGATGTGAACCTTTTGCAGCAACCTGTGCCAGATGGGTGATCGCCAATAGCTGTGAATGCCGACTGATCTGATGCATTTGAATAGCCATCTGTTCTGCGATCTTACCGGATACCCCGGTATCGATCTCGTCGAAGATCAGGGTTGGAAGTTGCTTTCTCCTAGAGAGAATAGATTTGATTGCCAGCATGATGCGACTTAATTCCCCACCGGAGGCAACCTTGGCCAATTCGCCGGCCCGACCTCCTTTATTAGCTGTAAAAAGCCATTCTAGCTGGTCCATACCAGTATCCCTGAATTCGGCCGTATGGTTTAAGATTATATTCAATTCTGCATCCGGCATGCCCAGATCTGCCAGGATCTCCTGAAATTGATCTGAAAAGGGCCTGATGATCTCCTTTCGTCCTTGATGGATCTTATTCGCCAAACTGCTCAGTTTGGTGGCAGTGGCTTGCAATTCGGATTGTATCTGAGCGATACGTTCTTCCAATTGACCGCTATTGTCCACCTGGGATCGTAACTCTTCCCTAATGCCAATTAATTGATCAGTATCCGTAACATGGTGTTTATCTTGCAGTTTCTGGAGGTGATCGAGTTGTTCAGACACAAAAGACATTCGTTCCGGATCCAGTTCCAGCGAATCAGATTCCCGATCGATCTCCCTGGAGAGATCGTCCAATTCTTCGATAATAGATTGCGATCGATCTGCCCAGGACTGATACACTTCCCCGAAACCAGAGAGCGAAGACAGTTCCCGCCGAAGTTCAAATAATTGGTCCATCAATCCAACGGCGTCTTGTTGCATCATGGCCTTGATCCGATGCAAGGTCTCCTGTATTCCTTCAACATTGGACAGTTTTTCTGATTCCAACTCCAATTGGGGCTGATCCACAGATTCCAGATCGATCTCGTCCAACTCTTGCAGGAGGTACTGATGATAATCTAGGTCCCGCCTAGAGCGAGCCAATTCTTCAGATAGCTCCTTCTCCTCCTTTTCCAGCTTTCGATAGTGTCTTAATAACTTCTGGTATTCATCCATAGTTATCTCCAAGCCGGCCATGCTGTCCATCACCCCCAGCTGATAATGCTGAGAATTAAGTGTCTGGGTATCAAACTGACTGTGGATGTCGACCAACTCTTTACCCAATGCTTGCATCTGGTTCAAGTTGACCGGAGCGTCGTTGATGAATCCCCGGGAACGACCACCAGGCAATATCTCGCGACGGATTATGGTCAGTGGTTCATAGTCGATCTGCTGTTGTTCGAAAAAGTGGATCAAATTGAGATCAGAAACATCAAATTCGGCTTCGATCACGCATTTCTTTTCGGGGTCACCTGCACTGCTCAGATCGGCCCGTTTCCCCAATAGCAGGGAAATGGCACCCAGGAGTATGGATTTACCGGCACCGGTCTCCCCGGTGAGTACCGTCATACCTTTCTCCAGATCGAATTCGATGTCGTCGATCAGGGCAAAATTTCTAACAGAAATGGATTTGATCATGGGTGTAACCTACTCCTTCGAAATTAGGAGAAATAATCAGACTGACAAGAGGAAAGTTGTCTTAAAACTTGATTTGCGACCAGTCGTTCCTTTTGGTGGGTGCCATACGGTTTAGGTCCTCCACAAAATTGGCAATATCAACCTGTGGACCTCCACTGAACATCGAACTGATCTCCTGACTTTTCGCATCGAAAAATGTTCTCAGGACAAAGGAATTAGGCCTTCTGCTGTTGATCCCTTTCAGGCCTTGCATACTGGCAATTACCGCCTCTTTACCCTCTCTGGGATTATCGGCCATCACATCCATACCCAAGCGATGATAATCGTAAAGTACATCTTGGTATGGTGCAAAGAGATTGGATAGGATGGCATCGTTATACCGGAAACGGGACTGCTGTCCATCTGTGGCCTTCCAACCAGAAAAATTGCTCCCGGCAGCCGTATTGATGATCTGCTTAGCGGTCTGGAAAAAAGGAATTCCCGCTCCTCGTTCGAAGGTAGCGGCATCCAAGGCCAAGATTGTATAGACATGATAGGCAATCACGGACATCAAATTGGAATCAAAACGGTTAAGATTGAAAACCAAGGGTTGAAACTCGATATAGTCAAAATTGAATTGGGCGTCATTGTAATTGTAGATCGGACTATCGTAGGTCGAATTGTATACAGGCCTCGACGCCTGTACCTGCAGGCTGGCACTAAAAAGGGTCCCGTCGAAAGCAGAAACAATGATGCTGAAATTACAATCTATACGTTCCTGATTCTTGACCGCCTGATTGGTCCATCGAGTATTGTTTAGGTACTCCGTCAGTTGCTGCTCCAAGGTCCTGAACACCTGGAGATTAGGTTGACCGGTCTGAACGGCATCAATATTAACTGTCGCATTAAGTTCTTGACTGTAAGAAACTGTAAATGAGAATATTAATATGATTGCAATTATGCTACGCATAGTAATTCTGTATGATGTATTGAACAATATCCGCGGCAACCTCCCGCTTGTCTTTAACTTTAAAAGGAGTCACCTTATTGTGCTTGTCTATCAGGGTGACTTTATTGGTGTCTGTGCCAAAACCGGCACCGGAGTCCCTGAGCGAATTTAGCACAATTAAATCTAAGTTCTTCTTTTGGATCTTGCCTTTGGCATGCTCAATCTCGTTCTCCGTCTCCAGGGCAAATCCAACCAGGATCTGATTTTGTTTTTGCTCGCCTAAGCCTGCAAGAATATCGGGATTTTGGACCAGCTCTATGCTCATTTGATCCTCCTTCTTCTTGATCTTTTGATCGGCAGGATCTGCCGGACGATAATCCGCCACGGCTGCACTAAGAATGGCCAGGTCTGCACTGGGAAACACCTCCTGGCAGTGTTGCATCATCTCTACGGCCGAAGTCACTCTCTTTAGTTCAACGGAAGGATGCTGAATGTCCAGGGCAGTTGGCCCTGAGACCAGGGTAACCTGTGCCCCTGCTGTCGCGGCTGCCCGGGCAAGTGCAAAACCCATCTTTCCACTGGAATGATTGCCGACAAAACGTACCGGATCGATTGCTTCGTAGGTGGGACCTGCTGTAATCAAGACCCTTTTTCCAAAAAGCGGAGCGGATTGCAACAAGTGCTGCTCCAGAAAGTCGACGATCTCTTCCGGCTCTGCCATTCTTCCCTTGCCGTATAAACCACTGGCCAATTCGCCGGTTCCGGCCTCGATCTGGATATTTCCGAAGCGGTTGAGTTGCTCGAAGGTCTTGGTGGTAGAAGGATGCTTATACATGTCCAAATCCATCGCAGGTGCGTAGTACACAGGACATTTGGCAGAAAGATAAACGGCCAGCAAGAGATTATCGCAAGTGCCGTGCGCCATCTTGGAAAGGGTGTTGGCCGTGGCCGGTGCGATCAGGATCAGATCTGCCCAAAGACCAAGTTCCACATGGTTATTCCATTGGGCGTTCTCGTCTTCTTCGTCTGTAAAGGAGGACAGCACCTCATTCTTGGACAGCGTAGATAATGTAAGGGGGTAACAAAATCGCGAGATGCAGGGGTCATCACAACCTTTACTTCCGCACCTCGCTTGATGAGTTGTCTAACAATATAAGCGGACTTATAGGCAGCGATCCCGGCAGTAACGCCAAGGACAACCTTTTTACCGCTCAGAATGGACATAAGGCCTATTGTTGAATGTCCTCGTCTTCTGTATTCCTGTGGTAGATCTTCCCTTCTAACCATTCCTGAACGGCCATGGCATGTGGCTTAGGAAGCTTTTCGTAAAACTTGGACACCTCGATCTGCTCCTTGTTCTCGAAGATCTCTTCCAGGCTGTCATTGTAAGTAGCAAACTCGTCTAGCTTTTCCAAGAGTTCCTTTTTGATGTCTCCGTTGATCTGAGTAGCTCGTTTGGCTATGATCGAAATCGCTTCATAGATATTACCAGTTGGCTCATCGATCTTGTTCTTATCGATGGTAGTAGTGGTAATTGGTGCATCCGTGTTCTTCAAGGTATTCATCTTTCTTAGTTTATCGGGACGGTGGAACCCTCCGTTAGTTGTGCCATTCTCAGATCGATGTCTGTAAGCAGTTCGTCTGCTTCAGCGCGTCTTTCTGAATCAGCATAGTATTTCAGATAGCTGTTGTAATATTCTTTCGCTTCTTCCAACCTGGTCTTCCTCAGATTAGGTAAGCTGTTTATGGCTCGGTAGTAACCGGCTTTAAATTTTCCGAGAAAGGCCTCTTCTCGATAAATAGAACCTGGATGATCACTGATAAAGTTGTCATAGGATTCTATGGCCGGTGTGTAGCTGCCCAGATAATCGCCCAGCCCCAACATCTGGTTGGCTGTTTCAATGTCCTTTTGCTCCAATTTGGTTCTTAGTTCCTTAACTAAAGCATTGGCCTCCAAACGGTAGTTGCTGTTGGGGTATTGATTCACATAGGCCTGCAGTTTCTCGAGTGCAGTCTGTGTATCTTCCTGATCCAGCGAAAAGCGTGGAGACAACTCATAATAACTCTTGGCAGACTTGTAAGCCGCTATCTCGACACTATCACTGTTGGGATAGGAGGTGACAAAACGCTCAAATTGATAACCAGAAAGGTAATAGTCCTCCAGGCTGTAAAAGGTATTGGCATACATGAACATCAACTTCTCAGCCTGTGGCTTGCCCCGATATACCGGGACGATCTGCTCCATCAGCTTGAGGGCTTTCTTGTACTTGCCAATTTCGTACAAGGATTCTGCCATCTGATACTTGTCTACCACGTTCTCTTTACGATAAACCTTGTGGTATTCTCCACAGGAAACAAGGATCACGCCCATTAATAAGAGGGCAACAGATATTCTAAGCGTTTTCTTCAAAAACATCGGGCAAAAGTAGTGATTTATGGGGTATTATAAAACTTTCTTAGCGGACAAGATAACACAATGCCTTCAGCGATTGCCGTCCTTCATGCGAATTAACTAAACTTTAGAATTCGTCCAGGAAGGAGCCGATCCGCTTATGTAAATCTGGATCTGCCTTGACCAAGGGTAGACGGACTTCAGAGGAACAAACTCCAAGATGTGATAACATCGATTTAATTCCGGCAGGATTACCTTGCTCAAAGATCAAGCTTATGGACTTCATCATGCGGTAATGCAAGGCCCTGGCATGTGCTGCCTCTCCTCTTAATCCCAAGCGAACCATTTCTGAGAATTCGGCCGGCAATCCCTGCCCTATTACGGAAATTACACCTTCACCTCCCATAAGCACCATAGCAAGTGTGATCATATCCTCACCTGAGATCACCAAAAAGCCATTTGGCGCCCCATGGATCAACTCCATGGCCTGTTGCAGGTCTCCGGCAGCTTCTTTGATACCGATGATATTCGAATGGTCACCGGCCAGTCTGAACACCGTTTCAGGCAACATGTTAGAGGCTGTCCTTCCTGGAACATTGTACAGAAGAATGGGCAATTCAGTAGAGCTGGCTACAGAACTGAAGTGCTGATAAATCCCTTCCTGTGTAGGTTTATTATAGGCCGGAGAAACCGAAAGTACAGCCTGGTACGCCTTGCGGTCCACATCCTGCAATTCGGATATGACCTGAGCCGTATTACTTCCTCCTACCCCCAGAACTAGTGGTAATCGCCCCCTATTCTGGTCCACTATGGTCCGTTTGACCAACTGTTTCTCCTCCTGGGTCAGGGTAACACTTTCACCCGTCGTTCCCAGGATAACGAGATATTCTACTCCACCATCGATCACGTGACCAACCAGTTTCCTCAGTGCGACCTCATCAACTCCACCATCTTTCCGAAAGGGCGTGACTAAAGCTACTCCCGTCCCTTTCAACTCATTTACAATACTCAATTGTTACTCTATCTTATTAAGTGTTTTCAGGTATTTGGTCAACTCGTCCTGGAATGCCAGTGGGTTCCAACTTGGCAGCCCGATCAATAGATCGAACAAGCGCTCGTCGGAGCCGGATAGGCCAACCTTGAACCTTGCCCTGCTCCTGGAAACAAGCATATCCAGGAACAGATGTGGCCCTTTGTATAGACCTAGTAGTAATCCGAATGGTTTGTCAAGGAATTCAACGGCATCCTGGTTACGGATCTCCCCGCTCCAGCTAAATTCCTTCATGTTGAGCTGATTGTGACGCAGAGTCGGCAGATTGTGTTTGTCCGATGAAAACACGAACACCCGCATATCCTTACGCTGAATCCCTAGTCTTCGACCCAACTCATAAAACTCATCGGGATCTCCGTAGATGGATTCATCCACCAGTATTCCCAGACTATTCACCGGGCCATTGCGCCCGCTGGTATCCCGATCGGACAAATTCCGCTCGGTCAGCTTACGAATGGACCGCTTTTTAATTCTTTGTAACATGTGAGGTTAGTTAGTTATATACTCTCATGGAGCGATCATACTTAGAAAATCGGCCTCCGAAATAATAGGAACACCTAATTTTTCGGCTTTATCCCGTTTACTCGGCCCCATATTGGCACCGGCTAATACGTAGGAGGTCTTGCCTGATATAGAACCGGAAGACTTACCACCGTATTGTTCTATCAGCCCTTTTATTTCGTCCCTGGAAAAGTTATCGAAAACTCCGGACACAACAAAGATTTTTCCAACTAAGAGATCAGATTTAACACCTTCGGCTTCGTCCTCAGGATTTTCGAGGATCAAACCATAGGCTTCTAATCGTAGGATCAGCTCGCGGTTCTCTTCATGACTGAAGAACTCGGTCACGCTAGCCGCTATTCGATCCCCGATCTCGTCCACTTCGATAAGCTGATCGGTATCAGCACTCATTAAACCGTGAATTGAACCGAAATGTTTAGCCAATTTTTTGGCCACTGTTTCTCCTACATATCGGATTCCAATTGCGAACAAAACACGCGGGAAAGGGACTTGTTTCGAATTCTCTACCCCTTCTAAAAGGTTGTCCGCACTCTTTTCGGCGATTCTCTCTAGCGGCAATAGCTGTTCCTTTTTTAAGGTATAGAGATCGGCATAATTGGATATCAGACCTTCGCGTACTAACAAGGCAACGGTTTCACCACCAAGTCCCTCGATGTCCATAGCCTTTCGCGAAATAAAATGCTCTATCCGCCCAATGATCTGAGGAGCACAGCCCATCGTATTTGGACAATAGTGCTGAGCTTCACCGGTTTTGCGTTCCAAAGCGGTTCCACATTCCGGACAAACCTCAATATACTGTGTCGGTGTCGAATTCGCTGGTCGAGCTGTCAGATCCACTCCTACGATCTTTGGAATTATCTCTCCTCCTTTTTCCACGTTCACCAGATCACCAACCCGTATATCCAATTTGGCAATTTGATCTGCATTGTGAAGGGAGGCTCGTTTTACTATTGTCCCAGCAAGGTCTACTGGCTGAAGATTAGCCACAGGTGTTATTGCTCCTGTTCGCCCTACCTGATAACTGATGGAGTCCAGACGGGTGGCTGTTTGCTCCGCCTTGAATTTATAGGCCATTGCCCACCTGGGCGATTTAGAGGTAAACCCCAGTTCTTCCTGCTGATTGTAATCATTGACCTTGATCACCACCCCATCGATCTCGTAGGGTAACTCCTTTCTATGTATATCCCAGTGATCGATAAAAGCAAAGACTTCCTCCATATTGGACATCAAGCGCGCAGCTGAGGGCACCTTAAAACCCCAGGATCTTGCCAGTTCCAGGCTTTCAAACTGTGTTTTAACCGGAAGTTCTATTGCCTTCAGGCTATATAGCAGGCACTCCAATGGCCGCTTGGCTACTTCCGAGCTATCTTGAAGCTTCAAACTTCCCGAAGCTGTATTTCGAGGATTGCGATAAGGTTCTTCTCCCTGGGCAATTCGTTCCTTGTTCATGGCCTCGAACCCGGCAAAGGGCAAGACGATCTCACCCCGGATATCAAATCGTTCCGGATAGTTACCTGTCAAACTCAAGGGAACAGACCGGATTGTTCTAACATTATTGGTTACCTCGTCACCCTGAACCCCATCTCCTCGCGTAACCGCCCTAAGCAGTTTACCATCCTGGTAAGTAAGATTCATTGAAGCCCCGTCATATTTTAATTCGCAGGTATATTCGACCGGGCCCTCCACAACTTTTCGAATCCTCTTTTCCCAATCCAAGAGATCTTGCCTGGAATAGGAATTATCCAGAGAATACATGCGAAAATCGTGCTCCACCGTCTGGAAATTCTTGGTGATCGCCCCCCTACCCGATGCGTTGGGGAATTTGGATCGTCATATTGAGGGAATTGTGTTTCGAGATCCTGTAGTTGCCTGAGCAATTGATCAAACTCGAAGTCGGAAATAACAGGTTCGTCCAGGACGTAATACCGGTGATTGTGTTCTCTGAGTTCGCGGCGTAATTGTTCAATCTGGGTGGCTGCGTCCATAGAAGCAAAGATAGAAATTAATGAAACTGAATAAGAAGAAATAGAAGAGTGAAATGAACTAATTTATGACCGCTCAGGACCGTTGCTCATTCAGCCATTTCGGACGCTGAGGAGCCCTGAACTCAGACATCTTATCCAGGAGTCGGTCTACATCCGAATCTACAAGGATCAATTCGTAATTGGTCATACTCATAAACCCTCTTCTGACCATTTGCTCCATAAGCTGAAGTAAGGGATCGTAGAAGCCATTTAGATTAAGAATTCCTACTGGTTTGTTATGAAGACCCAATTGAAGCCAGGTAATTATCTCGCAAAGTTCTTCCATGGTGCCCATGCCTCCCGGTAAGGCCATAAAAGCGTCACTTCGCTGTTGCATGACCAGTTTACGCTGATGCATGTTCTCGGTTTCTACCAATTCTGTCAATCCCTGATGAACCAATTCTTTGGTCTTTAAAAATCCTGGGATCACACCGATCGCCTTCCCCTTGGCAGATAATACTTCCGCTGCGAGTTGCCCCATCAGGCCAATTCTGGCCCCGCCATAGACCAAGGTCAGATCTCGTTGTACCAAGGATTGACCCAATAACAAAGTTTGGGCAATGATCTGCTGATCGTTTCCCTCCTTGCTTCCACAAAAAACACAAACACTGCGCATATTAGAACATTGCGGTCAGGCACCGGGGCTTACCAAACAGATCGTTGTGAACTTGCACCTGCTCATACCCCTGATCTTCAAATAGTTCTGACACTTCCACACTAAGATACTCATTTATTTCCAGGTAGATCCGGCCTCCGGGATTCAGTAATTTTCGCCCCTTTACTGCCAGGTGCCTGTAGAAAAGGAGGGCATCGTCGTCTGGAACAAAAAGAGCCAGATCTGGTTCGTGTTCTAGGACATTAGGACGCATCCATTGCGCTTCACTTCTTCGAACATAGGGAGGATTTGAAACCAGAACGTCGAAGGTTCCCGAGGGTGAAGCTTTTGTGAAATCCATCTGCAGAAATTCACAGTTCAAGCCGAGCTTCCCAGCATTCCCCCTGGCTATTTTCAAGGCCTCTAAAGACAGATCCAGGGCGGTTACCTCAGCTCCTGCGAGATGATGTTTGATGGAGAGCGCAATACAACCTGAGCCAGTACCTACTTCAAGCACTTTAATTGTTTCGTCATCCGCGGAGTTAGACTCACTCGAGATCAACATGCTGACCCACTCCTCAGTCTCTGGCCTTGGAATCAGTACACCTGGTCCAACATTTATAGTGAGGTCCAGAAACTGGGTGTACCCTAATATATATTGAATAGGTTCATGATCCATAAGTCGTTGTAAAGCTATCTGAACCTGATGAACCACTTCAACAGGAGTCTCATCGTTAAGTTGTTGTACGAATTGAAAACGACTGAGCCCGGCGTAATCTGATATCAGTGTATAGAACAAATGTTCCCATTCTGACCCCTCCATAGGATCTGGACGTTGACTGATAAATTGAGTGCGAAGTTGCTGGTTGTTCATCGGCAATCCAGGCTGACGCAACCCTCCAGTTCTTCAACTAAAATCGTCGTACTTTTGCCCGGGTGAAGATACACGAAAAATACATGAGGCGCTGCCTGCAACTCGCAGCTAATGGACTGGGAACAACCTATCCCAACCCCATGGTCGGATCTGTTATTGTTCACCAAGGAAAAATCATTGGAGAGGGGTGGCATCAGCGTGCCGGAGAACCTCATGCAGAGGTCATGGCTATCAATTCGGTCCGCCAGCCCGAGCTATTGAGTAGTTCTTCCATCTATGTGAATCTGGAACCCTGCAATCATTACGGAAGAACCCCGCCTTGCAGTGAACTCATTGTAAAAAGCGGAATTCCAACCGTGGTTATCGGTTCACTGGACCCAAACCCCAAGGTGGATGGAACAGGACGGACCAGGCTGGAGGAGGCTGGTTTAGAGGTGGTGACCGGAGTTCTGGAAAAGGAGTGCACGGAATTGAACAAACGATTTATCACCTTCCACCAAGAAAAACGACCTCATATCATTTTGAAATGGGCAGAGAGTCCTGAAGGCTTCATAGCGCCACTTGAGCAGCAATCCGATGAGCCCTTTTGGATCTCTAGCCCTTATTCAAAACAACAAGTGCATAGGCTTCGCTCACAAGAACAGGCCATAATGATCGGTGCCGGTACACTGAGGAAAGACAACCCATCTCTGACTACCAGGGACTGGTACGGCAACTCGCCGGAGGTCATTGTACTTAGCAGAAGTGGCGACCTACCTAAGGAGCGGAAACTTTGGAAAACCGAGGCGAACAAGCTTATAATTGGTGCTAAAACCCATCGTGATCCTAAAGGGGAAAACATCCAGTTAACGGTGAATAAGGAAGGAGTGAAGGAGATTCTGGACCACCTATACCGGTACGGCATCCAGTCGGTGATCGTAGAAGGCGGTGCAGAGACCTTAAATCAGTTCATCAATTCCGGATATTGGGACGAAGCGCTGGTCTTTCGTGGTGAACAAAACATCGTCCAAGGATTAAAAGCACCTGTCATTGAAGGCCATCACCAGACGGATTATACTGTGAAACGGGATGTGTTGACCCATTACAAAGCTTCATTGTGATCTATCTCCTGCTCAGCGTTCTATCTTCAACCACGCTCTTTGTGGTATTCAAGCTGTTTGAACGATTCAATGTCAAATTACTTCCTGCCATAGTTGGGAATTATATCACGGCATTTAGCCTGGGAATGTTGGTTAATCCGGTGGTCCCCGGTCTGGGCGAGATCACGGAAAAACCTTGGTTCTTATATGCCATCTCACTCGGGGTGGTATTTATCGTTGTCTTTAATCTAATGGGGATGACCACTCAAAGACATGGATTATCTGTAGTCAGCGTGGCTACCAAAATGAGTTTGATCGTTCCGATATTATTCGGCTTGATCTACTATAAAGAATCCATGAGCGCCGGAAAGATAGCAGGTATAGTACTGGCATTAATTGCAGTTTACATGACGACCACAAACCCCAGGACAGCTCAGGGTATGGGGTTGCGATCGGTCTTGTTACCTACCCTGGTCTTTTTGGGAAGTGGCTTCATTGATACCAGCCTTAAATATTTGGAGCAACGATTTGTTGACCCGGAGGAAGTCGCACTATTCTCGGGTATCATCTTTGGTGGGGCCGCTATCATAGGTCTGCTGATACTGCTGTACCGTTATTTGCGATTTCGGGAACTACCTAAACTAAGAGATGCACTGGGAGGTCTGGCACTGGGAATCCCCAACTTCTTTTCGGTTTATTTTCTGGTAAGGACATTACAGAGTGATTTCATGCCGAGCTCAGGGATCTTCACCTTAAATAATGTTGCGATTGTCCTAAGCTCCACCCTGCTGGGTATATTGCTGTTCAAAGAATTGCTGAGCAGAAGGAATTGGGTAGGTGTTCTATTAGCTGTAATCAGTATAATCGCAGTAAGCCTACTCTAATGCAGAATACCGAAGATCAATTCCTCTCTTTAAACACGCCTGGCGAATCACTTTGGAAAGCCAAAGGCAGCAAATTCTACGGCTATGCCTATCGCGTAAAGACAGAAGAGGACATAAATGAACGATTAAATGAGCTTCGGAAAAAGCATCACAAGGCTAGACATCATTGCTATGCATGGCAATTAGGCACGGAAACATTCAGGTACCGGGTCAATGATGATGGTGAACCCGCCAACAGCGCAGGCCAACCTATTTATGGTCAGATCAAGGCCAATGGTATAACTGAAGTGCTCATCGTAGTGGTACGTTATTTTGGAGGGGTGAAATTAGGAGTTGGTGGTTTGATACAAGCATATAGGACCGCAGCGAGTATGGCATTGGAGGACGCCGTGATCGATTCCTTTCCATTAACATCCAACCTGATCATAAAGACGACTTATCCTCAACTGAATGATGTCATGCGATTGATCAAAATGAGAGGATATATCATTTTGGGCCAGGAATTAATGGAGAATTGCCTGCTCGAAATAAGTGTTCCGAAGTCAAAGACAGATGACGCTCTGCTGAGCTTAAATAAGATGCATTTGGTCAGTGCAGAATTGCAGGTTTAAACACCCCTTATTCTTCCCTTAGTTTCTGGTCCAAATAATCGGGTGCTTTCATCAGTTTTTTGGTCTCCATATCCACAAAAACAAGAGCCGTATAAGCACTCACCAACAGCTGGTTATCCTGGTTGTGAATTTCGTAATCGAACTCGATCTTATACGTAGGAATATTCCTTAATTTCGTCGTAATGCGAATTACTTCGTCATAATGCGCCGGACGCTTGTAATCGATACTTAATTTGACCACTGGTAATTGGACTCCATTTGCCTCCATCCATTTGTAGGAAAAGCCCTGAGCCCTTAGCCAGTCAGTCCTCCCCTGTTCAAGGTAAGCAGCATAGTTTCCGTAGTACACCACTCCCATCTGGTCGGTTTCCCCATATCGAACGCGTAACTCGGTGACTGTTTTTTTTGACAAATTCGGGATTGAAAAGTGGAACTATTTTCGTAAGTTTAGGTCAGGGTCATATTCCGAAAAAAAAAGTGAAAATTCAATAGCCGTTCCATTTTTTTTTTCATTTTTTTGTTCACATATTTGCATTGTTAAGATATTGTTAGCGAGACCTCCGAATTGGCATTCTTAACCGCGCAAATAACTAACTTAAACTTCCTCGAATACTCAATGGCGAAAACTGCGGAATCGGTTTGGAATAATTGTCTGTCTTTTATAGAGGATAATATCACTTCTCAGGCATATAAGACCTGGTTCGAACCCATCAAAGCAGTTAAGCTGACCGATAATGCCCTTAGCATTCAGGTTCCGAGTAAATTCTTCTACGAATGGTTGGAGGAGCACTACGTTAATTTGCTAAAAGTTGCCCTGACCAAGGAATTGGGACCAACAGCCAAGCTAGTCTACATCATTAAGATGGAGAACACCTATGGCAATCGTCAACCCTACACAGAAAAGATACCCAGTGCGAACAGATCACAGGTAAAGTCACAGGAAGTAGATGTTCCTGTAAAGCACAAGAGCCCGGAACTAAAGAATCCATTTGTGATCCCTGGTATCCGTAATGTGAAGATAGAGTCGCAGCTGAACCCCAGTTACAATTTTGAGAATTTCCTGGAAGGTGAATCCAACAGGCTTGCGCGTTCTGCGGGATTAGCCGTGGCGAACAAGCCAGGTGGAACTTCATTTAACCCCTTGCTGATCTTTGGAGGTGTTGGACTAGGGAAAACTCATCTCGCTCACGCAATCGGAGTTGAGATCAAAGACAAATACCCGGACAAGACCGTCTTATATATCTCCGCTGAAAAGTTTACTCAACAATATATTGAGTCGGTCAAGAAGAACAACCGGAACGATTTCATACACTTCTACCAGATCATAGACGTGTTGATCGTGGATGATATCCAACTGCTATCCGGTAAAGCCGGTACTCAGGACGTGTTCTTCCATATTTTCAACCATTTACATCAAAATGGCAAGCAGGTGATCCTGACCTCGGACAAGGCTCCTGTGGATATGATCGACATCGAGCAACGACTGCTTTCGCGCTTCAAGTGGGGGCTTTCCGCAGAATTGAACCATCCGGACTACGATACCCGTGTGGCCATAATCAAGAACAAGCTATACCGGGATGGTGTAGAAATGCCAGAAGATATCGTCGAGTTCCTAGCCAACAACATCAAGACGAATATACGAGAGTTGGAAGGCGCCATCATATCACTGATTGCTCATTCTTCCTTTAATAAACGAGAGATCACCATCGATCTGGCCAAGAAGATTGTAGACAATTATGTGAAGCACACCAAACGTGAGGTTTCCATCGATTACATCCAAAAGGTTGTGAGCGAATACTTCCAGATGGATGTAGAAACCTTGCAGTCCAAAACAAGGAAGCGTCACATCGTTCAGGCTCGCCAACTGGCCATGTTCTTTGCTAAGAAATTCACCAAGGCCTCTCTGGCCTCCATTGGGTCCCAGATTGGACAAAGGGATCATGCCACCGTACTTCATGCCTGCAAAACGGTAGACAACCTCTCCAGTACGGATAAGCAATTCCGCAAATATGTGGAAGACCTCAACAAGAAATTAACGCTATAACTAATTCCGGCTTCGGCCGGATTTTTTAATTTTAGACATGAAAATTAAAGTACTGATGGTCTGCCTGGGCAATATCTGTCGCTCACCCTTGGCTGAAGGGATATTAAGGTCTAAGATCGATTCCAGCCAGGTTCTGGTCGACTCTGCCGGAACTGGTGGGTGGCATGCCGGCGAGCTCCCTGATTCCCGTAGTGTGGCCGTTGCTAGAAAAAATGGACTGGATATTACGGATCAGCGAGCAAGAAAATTCAGAGTGGAGGATCTGGATCTGTTTGACCGGATCTATGTCATGGACAATTCCAATTATCGGGATGTATTGCAGCTGGCCAAGACTGAGCAGCAGAGGCAAAAGGTACAGCTGATACTGAACTTGGTGTTCCCGGGTGAGAATGTAGACGTACCAGATCCATATTATGGTGGCAATCAAGGCTTTGATCAGGTATACGCCATGTTGGATGAAGCCTGTGATATTATAGCCACCGAAATCTGATCTTTGATTATTACGAAAATACGTACCTTACTATACTTAAATACTTAGCTATGAAATACTTATTACTTCTAGGAATGATGTTCAGTACTTGTTTGCTCTCTGCACAACAGGTGGAAATTGACATCGATTTATTTGCCGATGGGTTCAGTCAACCGGTCGACATGAAGCACGTAGGAGACGATCGATTGTTTGTAGTCGAAAAGACCGGACAGATCAAGATCCTAAACAGCAATGGAACTACCAATGGAACTCCATTTCTCGATTTGAGTGGAGATGTTTCCAATGGCGGAGAGCAGGGTTTATTGAGCGTGGCCTTTCATCCTGATTATGATAAAAATGGGTTCTTCTTTGTCAATTATACTAAACTGGACGGTGACACCCGCGTCTCTCGTTTCAAGGTCAGTGACGGAGATCCTAACGTGGCAGACCCTGCCTCAGAGCTGATTATTATCGAATACGATCAACCTTTTGCAAATCACAACGGAGGATGTATACAGTTTGGGCCTGATGGATATCTATACATAGCCTCCGGTGACGGAGGAAGCGGTGGAGATCCCGGGAACCGTGCTCAAAACACCAGTTTGGTCCTTGGAAAATTGCTTAGACTGGATGTCGATAATCCAGATGGTGGCAATAACTACGGAATTCCTAACGACAATCCGTTTGCTGGCAGTGATACGGACGCCCAGGAGATCTGGGCCTATGGTCTGCGAAACCCTTGGAAATTTGCTTTTGATGTAACAGCAGGCGATCTGTGGATAGCCGATGTTGGTCAAAATGCCGTTGAAGAGGTAAACAAAGTAGATTGGACCTTGGCTGGTCTCAATTACGGATGGCGTTGTTATGAGGGAAGTGAGGAATTTAACACCGGAGGGTGTCCTGACCCATCTGAACTGACCTTCCCCATAACAGAATACGAACACTCAGGTGGGACTTCAAATTCAATTGTCGGTGGTTATGTTTATCGCGGTACTGATAATCCCGACCTACAAGGCTTCTATTTCTACGCCGACACCTATCGCAATTTCATCGGAGTTGTAGACCCTAACGAGGATAACGAGATCTATACAGGTTTTAGTGGCACTTGGGTTTCCTTTGGAGAAGACAGTGAGGGAGAACTATATATTATCAGTATAGGAGGAGACATCTACAAGCTAACGGCGCAAGTACTCGGGATTAATGACCCAAATCAAGGAACAATTGCCGTCTATCCCAATCCAACGATGAACCTATTAACTGTTCGTGCGGACAACGACTCTATTGAGCAGATCGAGCTTATGGATGTCAACGGTCGCTTGATCAGAACACTAAATGGTAATTCCTCAGATCAGGTACAATTGCAGTTAGCCGATCTTACCGCGGGAGTCTATTTCATTCGGGCCTTTTTGGGATCAGGACAGCAGATCTCACAACAGATCGTCCGACGATAAATGGCAGAAGACAAGGGAAATTTGTATCTGATCCCCAATACACTGGGGGAAACCCCTCCCCTGGAGGTTTTACCGCTGCTGGTCAAGAAAGCAGTGGAAGAGATCGACCATTATATCGCTGAACACGAGAAGGCAGCGCGGAAGTTCATCAAACTGATCGTTCCGCGTAAGTCTCAGGGAGACTTGCAATTCAGTCAGATCAATAAATTTACCGATCCTGCAGATATCCCTGCTATGTTAGAACCATGCAGACAGGGTTTGGATGTTGGAATTATCAGTGATGCGGGCTGTCCGGCCATAGCTGATCCTGGTGCTTTAGTGGTGCGGGAAGCTCATAGAGAAGGAATTCGTGTAGTCCCCTTGGTAGGCCCGTCTTCTATCCTAATGGCACTCATGGCTAGTGGCATGAATGGTCAGTCCTTTGCCTTTAATGGCTATTTACCCATCGATAAACAAGAACGAAAACAGCGATTGAAACAGCTGGAGCGGTTATCCGTAGAGACAGGACAGTCTCAAGCCTTCATCGAGACACCTTATCGGAATAACCAGTTGATGGAAGCCATGCTCCGCAGTTTATCACCTCAAACAGATCTTTGTGTGGCTGCAGACATCAGCCTGCCTACTGAATATATCCTGACACAAACCATAGAAGAATGGAAAAAAACAAGGGTGGATCTCAACAAGAGACCCACCCTTTTTGTCTTACACCGCCACTAGGCTTAGATTATAGTCGCCTTCGCGTGTCTGTCCGGTACCACGAACGAAGTGTCGTAACCGGAAAATTTCTTTAGGTAATAGCCGATGGTCGTTCCAAAGGCGTCGGCAAAGGCTTGTTCCCCGCCGCTTCTGAGGTATTTCTTGACGTTACCTGCCCCGGCCAGGTGAGCTGCAGCTAGTATTCCGGATTCCGTAACACGGACTCCATTAATCACTCTACCCTCGAAGCGTGCGATATCACGTCTGAGTATCCATTTATTTCTGGAAAGATTGGCAGCAAAGGCCTCTTCCTGTAATTTGCTATCTACAAGAAACTGGGCGGTATCGTGTATACCGATCAGCGCAAGGGTTGATGGCCCAAACTGATACTTACCCAAATAACCAAAACGGTTAATTACAGAATAGTCTCCTCGCGATTCTTTAAAGCCAAGGGCCTCTTTAAATCCGAGATAGGTCTTACCCAGTAGCAGATCGTAGGTCAGATTCTCTTGATCCGTCAGCGCGATCTCCTCCTGGTTAGGTACGTAATAACAAATGTCCTGCTCGCCGGTCTGGTAATGGGAAAGATCCACCTTTTCTGGTGTCTCGAAACCACTGACCACCCACCAAAGAAGCAGGCCTATTCCACTGATTAACAAGATATTTTTTCTCATCATTTGGTCCATTTTTTCAGGTGCTTTACCACCTTAAAATTGGGAGCGCAAAGGTACGAATTATTTTACAAAATTGATATGCCCTTCGTTAAAATGTGTTAAATCCCTGAACGAAAACGTTTTCATTTACAAATCAGGTGATTAGGCTTAACCTAAACGGACAATAATTGGGTATATTTTGGGGTGATTCGGGGAATTCGCTCAGTATTCTCTTACAGAATAGCCTTAGCGATTAATACCTTGCTTGTTAATCCATCGGATGTAGGCTGCCCGGTTGCGATTGTGTTCGGATATGCTGCTAGCAAACTTATGGTATCCCAAGTTCTCGGTATTGACTACCATATAAAGATACGTATGTTTTTCGGCATTGAGGACAGCATCAATACTCGAAATATCGGGCATGGTGATGGGACCTGGTGGAACACCTGCATTCTTGTAGGTGTTGTATGGGGATTCGATCTCCAAATCCTTGTAAAGCACTCTTTTGATCACCTGATCAAAATCATTCTCTTCCTTCTTTTTAGCATAGATTACGGTCGGGTCAGCTTGCAGCAACATACCGATCCGCATTCTGTTCAGGTATAAGCCAGCTACCCGGGGACGTTCATCGACCTGACTGGTTTCCTTTTGCACAATCGAGGCCAAAACACTGACTTCCCAGGGCTGAAGTCCCAAGTCTGATGCCTTCGCTCTTCTATCTTCATTCCAAAAAGCCTTAAAGGCATCACTCATCCTACTACAAAACGCCTCGGCTGTTTCGTTCCAATACACCTCGTAGGTATTGGGAATGTACATGGCCAGGGCATTCTCCGGGTTAAAGCCGGCCTGCTTGAGGAAAACACTGTCCGTCATGGCCTGGAATAGAGCTATACTATCGGTTTCCATTTGCTGGGATAGGGTACCAGCCAAATTCTGTAATCGCTCCTGATTATTGAATTTCACCGTTATAGGCACATTCCCGATCCTTATGGCATTGACGAGTTCATTGTTGTTCATTCCCTTGCTGATCAGAAAATGTCCCGCTTTCACATTTTGATCGTACTTCTTGCGCTTGGCAACCAAGGCAAAAGAGTTTATATCCTTCAATAGGGGCTCCAGCTCCTGAATTACCTGCTCAAAACTGGCACCTGTGGGGATGTACACATGTGCTTCCTCATTTTGAAAAGCCGTATTTGGACTGAACACATGGTTGTAGACGTAATAGGCAAAGCCTCCCATCCCAATCAACCCAAGTATGGCTATAGCCCATAATATCTTTTTAATGTACATTCCTGATCAATTGATAAAATAATTCGTCCTGATAGCCATCAGATCGCAGTAACCAGTCCTGGCGGGTTCCGGTCCTGACAAATCCATTCTTTTCGAATAATACCTGGCTACCCGCATTATCTGCTCCTATACAGGCATAAACCTGATGCATATCCAGGTGATCAAAGCAATATTGTGACAGAAGCTGTATGGCTTCTCCAGCATAACCTTTTCGCCTCTCCTCTTTTTCAAATATCACGATACCCAAGCCTGCTCGCTTGTGCCTGGGATCAAAATCATACAGATCGATCAATCCAACCGCAAAGTTATCGTCAACACGCTCAATAACCAGACGTAACTGCTTAACCTCATATATGTCGCGATGTGCATTGTCCAAATACTGTTTGAGTACAAACTTAGAATATGGATTGATGGTCCCGCTGACTTCCCAAATGGACTGGTCATTCTCCACCTGGTACAACAATTGCAGATCATCGGGCTCCAGGGCTCTAAGCAATATTTTATTCCCAGTCATATTATGCATGCCAATCTCCTTTGAACACGAACTGGGCAGGACCGATTAGCCAAATATCGCGATAGATGCCATTATCGAATTGGAATTGGACAGCGAGATCTCCTCCCGGAGTAACAATTGATACTGTTTCTGCCTCTTCCGTCTTGCCTTGATGATGCATGGCAAGTGCTACAGCCGTAACACCTGTACCACAGGATAGTGTTTCGCCTTCTACTCCCCTTTCATAGGTTCGAACCCGAAATTCATTGGCACTCTGGGGTTGAACGAAGTTTATGTTAGCTCCTTCGGTCCCATAGCACTCGTTTCTTAGTTGTCGCCCTTCGGATTGCACATCTACCTGCTCCACCTCATCTTTCAATAAAACCAAATGAGGAGAACCTGTATCCAGGAATACACCGCCATATTCTTCCCTAAGCTGGCTGACGTCGTTCATTTTTAAGCGGACGATTCGTTCTTCTACGCTCGCCATGTGAACACCATCTATCGCTTCAAATGAGGCCTCGTCACGAATCAAGCCCATATGCCGGGCAAAGCTAACCAGACAGCGTCCACCATTACCGCACATGGAACTCAGATGGCCGTCGGAATTGTAATATACCATCCTAAAGTCCAGGTTGGGATGGTCCTCCAATAAAATAAGTCCGTCTGCCCCTACACCAAAACGTCGATCGCAAATGCGCGCAATACCCTGATGGTCATCTTTAGGGAAGTGTTGAAGACGATTGTCCACTATGATAAAGTCGTTTCCGGTTCCCTGGTATTTATAAAAGGTAAAACTCACGGTTCAAAGGTAAAAAATCCCAACTCTAGTGGCGTGCAATTTAAGTTGTTAAATGCCCGTTAATTATGAAATTTGTTAACAGAACGCTCGTCTTATTAAGTGTAATTTTAGGTAAAATAGAACTGAAATGAAATACAATCTTCGCCTTTTGACCATAGCCCTGGTAGCCGGAGCAGTTACCTTGGGCGGATATAAGCTATTCTTCGAACAGCAGCCGATACAGGTTGTTTCCCAACCAAGCTCTATTGGTACAGTGCTGACTTCGAATAAAGCACTGGCCGCTGTTGAAGCAGGCATAGACTTTACAGAGGCTGCAGAGAAGACGGTCAATGCAGTAGTACACGTAACCAATACCAGTATTCGCCGTCAGTCCGGGAGTTTGAGGGATTTGATCTTTGGAGGTGGAGAACCTCGGGCGATGGTGGGTACCGGTAGCGGGGTGATCATCTCTCCGGACGGCTACATCATTACCAATAACCACGTAATTGATCAAGCGGCTACACTGGAGGTTACTTTGAACGACAATCGTTCATTCGAAGCAACGCTGATCGGGACGGATCCCAATACTGATATCGCCTTGATCAAGATCGATTCCGAGCAGAAGCTACCGTTCATCCCTTTCGACGACTCCAACAATTTGAAGGTTGGAGAATGGGTATTGGCCGTAGGGAACCCGTTTAACCTGACCTCAACGGTCACGGCTGGAATTGTAAGTGCGAAGGCCAGAGACCTGAACCAGTTTGATGGCAATCCGCAGTCCTTTATCCAGACTGATGCTGCAGTTAACAGAGGTAACAGTGGGGGCGCTCTGGTGAACACCCGTGGCGAACTGGTTGGTATCAATACGGCCATTCAATCAGAAACAGGTTCATTTATAGGATATTCGTTTGCCGTGCCTTCCAATGTGGCTAGGAAGGTGATCGAAGACATTATGGAATATGGGGATGTCCAACGAGGAATCCTTGGAATTACAGGCGGAAGCCTCAATTCCAGAGTTGCAGAGGAATATGGACTGTCAGAGACCGAAGGTGTATACATCAGTGGTGTGGAACAAGGCAGTGGCGCAGAGCGCAGCGGTCTGAAACCAGGAGATATCATTAAAGATATAGATGGGGTTAAAATCGGAAAGTTTGCTGATCTAAGTGGCTACCTGGGAGGAAAACGTCCCAACGATGTGGTAGACGTGACCGTACTTCGTAACGGTAATTCCAGAATCGTTCCTGTAACCTTGATCAAATTAGAGACCTATCAGATCGACTACCTGGATCTGGAGGTCAAGAACATCTCCCGGGAAGAACTAGACGACAGAGGGGTTGAGAACGGTGTAAAGGTGATCCGAACGCTGTCTAATAAAATGGCCCGTTACGATCTTGAGGGAATCATAATCACCGCGCTTAACGACTATTCCGTAGAGGACATTAACGATGTTAAACGCATTATGAGCCGCCGAGATTACGACGATCCGATCAAAGTTAATTTCGTTGACCAGGACGGAAAAAGTGGGTCAGTGATCTTTAGATAAATCCAGTTGATATTACGAATTTTCTTCTTTTTAAACCCCGTAGTTGGACCGAACTACGGGGTTTAAAATTTGAAGCAAGAAGCTTTACGAAAACGTTTGAAATAACTACTTTTGCACAAAATTTCAAAAGCGGCTATATCCGCCTGATGACATAACCTAAATTCCATGAGCTTCGAAGACGTTTACGAAAAAGAACTTTCCTTTCAGACCGATCGCCGAAAGGCATCTGTCGAATTCATCAAGATCGTTAGCGATCTGTGGTACGATCGTTCCATTGAACTGGTATTGTTTCGCAATCAATTGATCGATCGCAATGTAAGTGAGATCCTGAACCTGCATGAATATGCCGGGGAATTTGTTCAAAAACCCATTTCAATTTTTGATTCTGTTGAGATCGCCCAGGCAATCAAAACCTTGAACATTCCCGCTGCCAAACTGGATATCGGGAAACTGACCTACGAATATCACCTGGAGGACAACGGACATCAAGACGCTATCAGCTTTGTGAGCAACAAACTGAAAGATGCACCAGACCAGAATGGGATCAGCCCCAAGGACGTTGTACTTTATGGTTTTGGTCGAATTGGCCGCCTATTGGCCCGCGAACTAATGACCCGCACCGGACAAGGCAATCAAATGCGGCTTCGAGCGATAGTTACCCGCGGAGCGGTAGATCAAACCGTACTGGAAAAAAGAGCCTCCCTGCTGCAGTTCGATTCTGTTCATGGGGATTTCCCAGGAACCGTACAGGTGGACGTTGAGAATAGTGCCTTGATCATCAACGGAACCACCGTTCACATCATCTCGGCCAATGCCCCTGAAGATATCGACTATACTACCTATGGTATCGAGGATGCCTTGGTCATAGACAACACTGGTGCGTTCAGAGATAAAGAGGCCCTGAGCAGACACCTGCAATCCAAAGGAGCATCCAAAGTATTGCTTACGGCGCCTGGTAAAGGAGTTCCAAACATTGTACACGGGGTAAACCATACAGATTACGATCCGGAGAAAGTGGATATTTTCTCGGCAGCATCTTGTACCACCAACGCAATTACTCCTGTACTCAAAGCGGTGGAAGATAGCCTTGGTGTTGCACACGGACACCTGGAGACTATCCATGCCTACACCAACGATCAGAACCTGGTGGATAATATGCACAAGAAATACCGTCGAGGTCGTGCAGCTGCCCTAAATATGGTGATCACTGAGACAGGGGCCGGGAAAGCTGTTTCCAAGGCTCTACCGTCTTTTGAGGGTAAACTGACCTCTAACGCCATTCGCGTTCCCGTTCCCAACGGATCATTGGCCATACTAAACCTATCGCTGGAAAAAGTCACTTCCAAGGACGGTGTCAATGCCATATTAAAGAAATATGCCCTGGAGGGTAATCTAGTGGAGCAGATCAAGTATTCCTTGAGCAATGAACTTGTTTCCTCTGATATCGTAGGGTCTCCTGCCCCGTCCATTTATGATAGCAATGCTACTATAGTCACGGAAGACGGCAAGAACGCAGTACTATATGTTTGGTATGACAACGAGTATGGATATAGCCATCAGGTAATACGGCTGGCCAAATACATCTCTAAGGTAAGACGATATACGTATTATTAGAGAAGTGTGAAGCGAAATTTTAGACAAAGAAAAAGGCCCGATTACGGGCCTTTTTAATTTTATTTGACTTCCCAACCTGGTCGATAACTTCGCTTAACCCAGTTATTGGCATAGTCGTAATTGGTGACTCTCATGTTGTCACCATCCCATTTGATTGTTCTTCTACCAGGATACTCATAGGGCGCCCAGTCCCCCACTTTTTTTCCTTCTTTCAGCGTCTTATACTGGAAGGCTTTGATAGCCAAGTTGCCCATCAATACAGCTTCAGTAAGCGGCCCTCCATATGAGAAAGGTGAAGATGTAGACTTGGAACTGTCCAGACAGGCTTCTACCCATTCACCCGCATGAGAGGCCTTGACACGAGCAATAGTTTCGGCAGGAGGCTTAAAATCCTTCATTCGCTCGGCCGGCAACAAACGTGGATTACCGGAGTAGGTATCCGTGATCATTATCCCTTCCGATCCATGGAAGATACTTCCACCTCCACTTCCTCCTGGTTCTTCCCCATCCGGAAGCTCTGGAGGTAGATCCGGCATAATACCACCGTCGTACCAATTCAGGGAAACATCACCGTGAACAGGCGAATCGAACTTGAGCCGCACGATAGAAGATGGTGGACAAGCCTCGGAATAATCGGCTTCTACAAAATCACCAGACCAGATCGTTGTGCAACTGGCCTCAGCTTCATAAGGAAAGCCCAGTCCTAGTGTTTTAAATGGTGTTTCCATGATATGGCATCCCATATCACCCATGGCACCAGTCCCGAAGTCCCAGAATCCCCTCCATTTAAATGGTAAGTAATTCGCATTATATCCTCTGGCTGCAGCAGGTCCTAACCAAAGATCCCAATCCAAGGTGTCCGGAACAGGCTGACTCTCGGTTATATGTTTAAACCCCTGAGGCCATACCGGGCGGTTGGTCCAGCAGTCTACCCGATGTACCTTCCCGATCACTCCCGCATTGATCCATTCCTGGGCCTGACGAATTCCATCACTGGAAGCTCCCTGGTTACCCATTTGCGTAATTATACCTTCTTGGGCAGCAACCTTGGCCATCAATCGTGCCTCGTGAATGTTGTGTGTAAGTGGCTTTTCGACATATGCGTGTTTCTTAGCACGCATAAAAGGAAGCGATATCACGGCGTGTGTATGGTCCGGAGTACCAACGGTAAAGGCATCGATCTCGGACAGATGATTGTCATAAACCTTCCTGAAGTCCCTATACTGTTTGGCATTGGGATGCGCCTTGTAACTTCCGGCAGCCATTTTATCGTCTACATCGCACAAGGCCACGAATTTCACCTTGCCGGTAGCTGCCATTTCACGGACTATGCCCCCTCCTCGGCCTCCTACTCCTATGGCAGCCAAATAGAGCGTATCGCTGGGTGGAATGTGATGTTTTCCCAGCACATAACTAGGAACGATAGAAAAGGCCACTGACGCAGCCGCAGATTGCTTGATAAAGGTTCTTCGTTTCATTTAAGGTTGGTGTTTAATCCCTTTAAAGATATAAAAACAGACGTCTTCTAGGCCGTCTGATTTCGGGCGATTTAAACTAAATTTGTGCAAACGTTCAAATGCAAATCATATCGGCCACATTATCAGACCTGGAAGATCTCACACAACTCTTTGACGGGTACCGGAAATTCTATAAACAGTCCTCCGACATAGAGGCCGCCCGGGAGTTTTTAAAGGAGCGGCTGAATCACCATCAATCTCGCTGTTTGATCTGTAAGGACGAAAATGGAATAGCCATGGGATTTACCCAATTGTATCCTACTTTTTCCTCGGTCAGCATGCAGCACAATTGGATACTAAACGATCTGTTTGTGCATCCCGATCATCGGTCCAAGGGAGTGGGTAAAGCACTCTTACTTGCGGCACAACGGTTTGCCCGGGAAGATGGAGCCAAGGGACTGGTCCTTGAAACCGCGACAGATAATCCGGCCCAACATCTATATGAAGCACTGGGTTGGAAAAAAGACACCGAAGTTTTTCATTATACATGGAAGGTCGAGAACTGATGTAATACCGTATTTTTGAACGCTAGTTCTAAACTCATGAGAATTGATATCATAACCGTGCTGCCCGAGTTAATGGCCAGTCCGTTCTCAGGCTCCATAATGAAGCGTGCTGTAGATAAAGGCCTTGTTGAAGTCCATTTTCACAACCTAAGGGATTACAGCTCGAACAACTATAAACAGGTAGATGATTACCAGTTTGGTGGTGGAGCAGGAATGGTACTGATGATAGAACCCATCGACAAATGCATCTCTCAATTAAAAGAGCAACGCAGTTATGATGAAGTGATCTATATGACCCCTGATGGTAAATGCTTGGATCAGTCCATGGCCAATGAGCTTTCCCTTAAAGGCAACCTGATCATTCTGTGTGGTCATTATAAAGGAGTAGATCAACGCGTTCGGGATCATTTTGTCACTAAGGAGATTTCCATAGGTGACTACGTGCTGAGCGGTGGCGAATTAGGTGCTGCTGTCTTATGCGACGCAGTGATCAGATTGATTCCCGGGGTATTGTCAAATGAAACCTCTGCATTGACTGACTCTTTCCAGGACGATATGCTAGCACCTCCCATATATACCCGTCCTGCAGAATACAAAGGTTGGAAGGTGCCGGATATATTACTCAGCGGAAACACCCCTAAGATAGAGGCTTGGCGAGAGCAAGAGGCCCTGAGGAATACCGAAGAAAAACGACCGGATCTATTGGACGAATAAGGTCGAATCAGAGCAAATAAAACACGAAAAACACTTGCGAAACAGTTAAAATGCTGTATTTTTGCACCCGCCTAAAGCAACAAAGGCAGATTCAACTCAACCTCTGGCGAAAATCGTGGATGTTGCTTTGAACGTAACTATAAGTTAATCAGACATGGAAGAGTTAATTAAATTTGTCCAAGACGAATTTGTAACCAGAAATGAGTTTCCAGAATTCTCTGCCGGTGACAATATCACAGTTTACTACGAGATCAAGGAAGGGAACAAAACAAGGACTCAGTTCTTCAGAGGAACTGTGATCCAGGTGAAAGGAACAGGTTCAAGCCAAACCTTTACCATCCGAAAAATGTCAGGAACAGTTGGTGTGGAAAGAATTTTCCCACTGAATATGCCAGCACTTCAGAAGATCGAAGTGAACAAACGTGGTAGTGTTCGACGAAAAAGAATTTATTATTTCCGAGGACTTACCGGAAAGAAAGCTCGAATCAAAGAGAAAAGGAGCTAAAAACATCTATCAAGTGTTTAAAAAAGCGGACCAAATACGGTTCGCTTTTTTTATTTACAATTGTTAATAAGTGACGTTAAAAACATGTTACTATTTAAACCTCCAAATTTCTTGCATTTTTCAGTTGTTGTTCTACATTTACAATATCGAATCGGTGAAACACCCGATGAGATTTAAAAGAATGTTCTTTTACAAACTTGTTCTGATTGCCTGAGAAGAAGACTATTTCGCGATAGGGACTTCGAGATCAGATCGAGTCGAGAGGCGGAGGCCTCAGACACAGGTCGGCTTCGGTCGGCAAGTCTGAAGAAGAAGCCACTCATTTGAAACGAATCACAGCTGCAAGGGTTTAATAAACTTGCTTGAAATCGTAAAGATTAGTTGGTAACGATTTGTTTCACAAGAAGCCATGTCGGTGCAGTAATGTAAGGACATGGCTTTTCTTGTTTATACAAACACCGTTTTTTACCGGTCCCCGGTTTTATAAGCCTCTTCAAATCCTTATATTTGCTCCGCTTTGACGGAAACCCCCTGGAGCTTCTCTCCTTTTTCCTCAGCTGCATTCAACCTTAATTACAGACCACCATGTCGAAATCTCCGAAAATCATCTATACGATCACGGACGAAGCGCCTGCTTTAGCCACCCGATCATTTTTGCCGATCATACAGGCTTTTACCGCCACCTCTGGAGTGGATGTAGAAACCAGAGACATTTCCCTGTCGGGACGTATACTGGCCAACTTCCCGCAATGGCTTAAAGAGGATCAGCAAATTGGGGACGCCCTAGCCGAATTAGGTGAACTGGCTAAGACCCCAGAGGCAAACATCATCAAACTCCCCAATATCAGTGCTTCTGTTCCACAACTGAACGCCGCCATTGCAGAACTTCAGGACAAAGGCTTTGCACTTCCGGATTATCCCGAAGAACCGCAGAACGAAGAAGAGAAAAAGATCAAGGCCATCTACGATAAGATCAAGGGAAGTGCTGTGAACCCTGTTCTAAGAGAGGGTAACAGTGATCGACGTGCACCGAAGGCCGTGAAGAACTACGCCAAGAAGAATCCACATAGCATGGGTAAATGGAGCAGTGACTCCAGAACCCATGTCTCTACCATGGAGAGCGGAGATTTTCGCAACAACGAACAATCGGTGACGATTGCATCAGATGGACAATTGCAGATTGTGCACCAGGACCATGCTGGAAACCGCACCGTCCTAAAACAGTCTGTACCCGTTCTTGCAGGAGAGATCGTGGACTCCACCTATATGAGTAAGAAAGCACTTGTCGAGTTCCTGGACACTCAGGTTACCGATGCCAGGGAGCGAGGTATCTTGTTCTCTTTGCACATGAAAGCAACCATGATGAAGGTTAGTGACCCGATCATTTTCGGTCACGGTGTTCGGGCTTATTACAAATCCATGCTGAATGAATTCCAGGCAGATTTTGAGGCAATTGGTGTGGACCTCAACAATGGTTTTGGAGATCTTGAAAGTAAACTGGACGAACTGCCGAATGAGAAGCAAGGTGCCATTCGATCAAAGATCCAAGAATGTTATGATCACGGTCCTGATCTGGCCATGGTCAACAGTGACAAAGGAATCACCAACCTACATGTGCCTAGCGATGTGATCATCGATGCTTCTATGCCTGCCATGATCAGAAATTCCGGGCAGATGTGGGACAAGAACGGTGATGTCCAAGATACCAAAGCCGTGATCCCAGATAGCAGCTATGCCGGGCTCTATCAGGCAACCATCGATTTCTGCAAGGCCAACGGGGCCTTCGATCCGACCACCATGGGTACTGTTCCCAATGTCGGTTTAATGGCGCAGAAAGCCGAGGAATACGGCTCTCATGACAAAACATTCGAGATCGGTACTGAAGGAGTTGTACAAGTTGTCGATCAGAGTGGTAATACCCTGATGGAGCATAGGGTGGAAGCAGGAGATATCTGGAGAATGTGCCAGGTGAAGGATGCACCTATCAAGGATTGGGTGAAGCTTGCAGTTAGCCGTGCCCGACTATCTGAAACCCCGGCCGTTTTTTGGCTGGATAAGGATCGCGCCCACGATGCCCAATTGATCCAAAAAGTAACTGCATACTTGAAAGACCATGATACGGATGGTTTAGAAATTCATATTATGTCTCCGGTAGAAGCGACAAACTTCACCCTGGAGCGCGTAAAAGCTGGCAAGGATACCATATCGGTTACCGGAAATGTCCTAAGGGATTATTTGACCGACCTCTTCCCTATCCTGGAATTGGGAACCAGTGCCAAAATGCTCTCCATCGTTCCACTGATGAATGGAGGAGGGTTATTTGAGACTGGTGCTGGCGGATCTGCTCCTAAACATGTTCAGCAGTTTGTAGGTGAAGGTCACTTGCGATGGGATTCCCTTGGAGAATTCCTAGCCTTGGCTGTGAGCCTGGAGCATTTGTCCAGGGCTTACAACAACCAGGGAGCCGGTCTGCTGGGTTCTACTCTGGACGATGCGACAGAAAAATTACTAGAAAATAGAAAAAGTCCTTCCAGGAAGGTCAATGAATTGGACAACCGTGGAAGCCATTTCTATCTGGCACTGTATTGGGCAGAGGCCATGGCCAAACAGCAAGAAGACTCAGCCCTCAGTGACCGATTTAAGAAGTTACACGAAGAACTTCATGCTAATGAAAGCAACATCGTCAATGAATTGAATGATGCCCAAGGTTATGCTGTAGACATCGGTGGTTATTATCGTCCTGATGACGGGAAAGCCGATCCAGCCATGCGACCGAGCCAGACCTTGAATGGCATCCTCGCTAACTTTTAACTGAAAATACTGTTAAAAAGATCCTCCAAATCGGAGGATCTTTTTTTGTGTGATTATCTTCGAAGAAATAATTGCTCTTGAAACTAACTAACCTGCTGATCTTCCTGTTCGTTGTATCGGGAATTGCTCAGAGTCGCTATACACTAAGCGGCACCGTCACAGAAGCCGCTTCCGGGGAGACACTCATCGGGGTCAACGTCTTGATCCCAGAACTCAGTACAGGAACGGCCTCCAACGAATACGGATTTTATTCCATCACCCTACCGGAAGGCACCTACGAAGTGGTTTATACCAGTTTGGGGTTTGGGGAGATCCGTCAAACCATAAATCTTAAGGAGAATATCGTCCAGGACATCGCGCTCTCTGAAGATTTGGAACAATTGGATGAAGTATTGATCGAGGCCGATGTGGAGCAACTCAGTATCCGGTCTCCACAGATGAGTGTTGCCACACTGAAGGCAGAGACCATCAAACAGATCCCTGTGGTCTTGGGTGAGGCCGATGTAGTGAAATCCATTTTGTTACTCCCGGGGGTTACCAGTGCTGGAGAAGCTTCCTCAGGTTTCAATGTCCGAGGAGGAGCTGCCGATCAGAACCTCATCTTATTGGACGAGGCCACCATTTTTAACAGTTCCCACCTCTTTGGGTTCTTCTCGGTATTCAATCCCGACGCTATCAAGGATGTCAAGTTATTCAAAGGAGGAATCCCTGCGCGCTATGGTGGTCGGGTGTCATCTGTCCTGGATATTTATCAGAAAGAAGGTAATAGCAAAGAATTTCATATGAACGGTGGTATTGGTGCTGTAGCCAGCCGCTTGCTGGCAGAAGGCCCAATTATAAAGGATAAGGCTGCCTTTTTGGTAGGAGGTAGAGCCTCCTACGCCCACTTGTTCTTGCCCCTTTTTGACCTGGATAATAGCGCTTACTTCTATGATCTGAACACCAAGGTAAATTTCAGGCTCAACGAACGAAATAGTATATTCCTTTCCGGTTATTTTGGAAGAGATGTCTTTGAAATAAGCGACAACTTTGAGAACACCTATGGTAACGCTTTAGTTAATTTCCGCTGGAACCACATATTCTCTGAGAAGTTGTTTTCCAATCTATCTCTTATCTATTCGGATTATTTCTATGGTCTGGAACTGGATTTTGTCGGGTTTGAATGGGACTCTGGAATTCAGAATTTCAATTTGAAGTACGACCTGAAACACTACCTCAGCGACAAGCTTCAGGTCAATTACGGAATCAATAATATTTACTACCAGTTCAATCCTGGAAGGATCATTCCGAACAGCCCAGAATCCGGGATCGTAGAAGAGCAACTGACCAAGAAATACGCCAACGAATTTGCGGCATACGTTGACGTTAGCCACAACATATCCAGTAATTTCAGCTTACAGTACGGACTGCGTCTGAGTCATTTTACCCGTTTGGGACAGGACGAACTGAAGCTATACGAGAACGATCAACCTGTGGTCTTTGACCCACTGTTGCTGATATATGAAGGAGCAGAACCCATAGGTGTAAGGGAGTCCAGCAGAGGAGAAAGCCTGGCGTCCTTTACCAACCTGGAACCTCGGATAGCGGCCTCCTACGTCTTTAACGATGTAAGCTCTGTCAAGGCCAGTTATATCCGTATGGCACAATATCTACACCTACTGTCCAATACCAGTTCCCCTACCCCTTTGGATGTCTGGACACCGAGTGGACCATACGTGGAACCCCAATTGTTGGATCAGTATGCGCTGGGGTATTTCAGAAATATCAATGGCGGAGAATACACCCTGGAAACCGAGATCTACTATAAGGACATCCAGAACAGGATAGATTATATCGACGGAGCCAACCTGATTGCCAACAACGATATAGAACAAGTTATCCTCAATGGAGAGGCCAGAGCCTATGGTTTTGAGATCCTTTTTAGGAAGAACAGAGGGAAGTTGCAGGGATGGGTTGCCTATACCCTTTCGAAATCCGAACAACGTACCCCGGGAAGGACACCGGATGAAATAGGGATCAACAATGGGGAATGGTACAATACACCCTTTGACAAGACCCATGATATCGCTATTTACGGGAATTACATCCTTAACGACAAATGGAGTTTCAACACCAATTTCATTTTTCAAACCGGTCAGCCAACTAACTACCCGATAGGGCAATTTGTTATTCAAGGAATAGTTGTGCCATATTATGGTCTGAGGAACCAGGAGCGCCTGCCCAACTATCACCGCATGGATGTTTCGGCAGTCTACACACCATCGAAGAATAAAGACCGTAAATTCCAGTCTCAATGGGTGTTCAGCATATACAACCTGTACAACAGAATGAATGCAGCTTCCATCAACTTCCGGCAGAATCAGGATACCGGAGTTAACGAAGCCGTCCGAACCTCAATCTTCGGCATCGTCCCATCGGTAACCTATAACTTCAAATTTTAGGATGAAAAGATGGTTAATATACGGGCTACTGACAGTAGGATTGATTTCCTGCCAGGATGTGATCGAAGTAGATACACCTACAGAGGACCCACGCCTGATCGTAGACGCATTAATACGGGTGGACACCACTGAGGCTTTTACCTTTGTAGAGGTAAAGGTCAGTGAGACACGCTCCTTCTTTGAAACGGTCCCTCCCGCAGGCTTGCAGCAAATCACCCTTACTGGATTGGATGGTGGTTTTGGTGAGATTTTAATAGAGGAAGTTCCTGGATCCGGGATTTATTCGAAATTAGTCTCAACCCAGGGGTTGATCGGAGAAGAGATATTCCTGCAGATCGATTTTGAGGACGAATTCTATGTCGCTTACGCGGAGTTTCAGCCCACCGCGCCATTCGACTCGGTGGTACAGGGTCCTGGCGGGCTCTTTGATGAGGATGATATAGAGGTCATGGTGACCTACACTGATGATGGGGATCGGGACGACTGGTATCTCTTTGATTTTGACCTGGCCGAATTCCTCACCAGTAGGGACCAATTCTACCAGGGACAGCAGTTCTCCTTTTCGTATTTTTATAACCAGGAAATTGAACCGGGTACGGAGGTGGAAATTTCGATCATGGGAGTGGACGATCGCTTTCATGACTACATGAGTAAGGTGATCGAACAGAGTTCCCAGAACTTTGGATTCTTTGAGACGCCTTCACTAACGGTAAGGGGAAACCTGATCAATGCCACAGAGATCGATAACATCGAAAATTTTGACAATACCAATACCACCGGCAATTTTGCTCTGGGATATTTTGCGATCGTGCAAGAATACACCACTACTCTAACCATAGAAGCCAATGAATAACCGAACTTTTATAAAACTTGGAATAGGTGTTATCGGATTGCTGATAGGATTTTCGTCCTGCCAGGATGTGGTAGAGGTCGATACACCTTCAGAGGATCCCCGCCTGGTGGTGGATGCCCTGATACGAGTAGACACCAGCCAGCAATTCACCAATTTTGTGGTCAAGGTCAGCCAGACCAATTCCTTCTTCGAACCCGTCCCTCCGGCGGGTTTACAGCAGATATCATTCACCAATCTGGAAAATGGTGAGGGAGATGTGCTTGTCGAACTGGAAGAAGGAAGCGGTATCTATCAGAATCCGGAGCCTTTTCTAACCGAGAATTTGATAAATGGAGAGATCATTCTGCAGATCGACTTTGAAGATAGTTTCTATGTAGCTTATGCGGAGTTTCAGCCAACAGTTCCCTTTGACGAGGTGGAGCAAGGGCCTGGAGGTCTTTTTGATGAGGACGATTTTGAGGTTGTAGTTACCTTTACCGATAACGGGGACAGGGACGACTGGTATCTCTTTGATTTTGACCTCACCGAATTCCTGGCCAGTCGGGATCAGTTTTACCAGGGACAACAGTTTTCATTCTCCTATTTCTACGACGCGGAAATCGAACCCGGCGCTGAGGTTGAGATCTCCATCATGGGTGTGGACGAACGTTTCCATGACTATATGAATAAGGTAATTGAACAGAGCGCCCAGAATTTTGGATTCTTTGAAACACCGTCTTTAACCGTAAGGGGAAACCTGATCAATGCTACTGATATAGATAATGACGGGATATTTGACAATACCGCAAACACGAACAACTTTGCACTTGGTTACTTTGCTATCGTCCAAGAATTTAAAGAAACGCTAGTTATCGAGTAATTGCTCAATAAGCAACTTTGTTTGCTGCCGGATCAAATCAGCCGCGTGATGATAACTGTATCTAGGGTCCGGATTTAATTCTGAGATGGACAATGCGGCATTCAGGCCAAGTTGTTCCCAATCCAGGTCTTCCTGTATCATTCCGCAGATTGCTCCCACGGGAACTTCGTATTCGCCAGAAACCTTTGCTACTCCAGCTATTAATTTGCCATAGGCAGTTTGAGTGTCCATCTTCCCTTCTCCTGTGATCACCGCGTCGATCTCACCACTGCTCAATAGATTGGAAAATCCCGTCAATTCCAACAAAAACGGGCTTCCCTGAACGGAATCTGCCTTAAACAGACTCATCAATCCGAAGGCAGTACCACCCGCTGCTCCCGAGCCCGGAATATCCCGAACTTCTTTTTCGGAAAGCTCTTCGAAAAGGGTCGCAAGATGGGCAATACCTTTTTCAATCGGGTCGATCAACTCTGGGGTCACCCCCTTCTGTGGTCCGTATACACGGGTAGCGCCCTCGGGTCCAAGCAGGGGATTATCTACGTCGTTGATAACTGTCCAATTGAGCTTTTCAAGTGAAGTTTGTGGACTTTTAATGTGGTGAACTTGCTTTAGCGATAAAAGACCTGGTTTTAGTTCTTCTCCTTCCTCGTTAAAGAGCCGATACCCCAACGCCCGGGCAATACCTTGTCCCAGATCGTTAGTGGCACTTCCCCCCAGACCGATTATAATATTCTCCACACCTTGCTTCAGGGCATGGGCGATCTCTAAACCTGTGCCGTAAGTGGATGCATTTACAACATCAAGACGATTTGGATTCAAGGACGCCAGACCAGATGCCGACGCCAGCTCAAAATAGGCCGTCCTCTCCACCTGGTTCACTAGATAGGTTCCTGTGATGGATTGACCCATAGCGTTCACAGTTGGAACAGAGATACGCCTCAACTCCGGTCTGTACCGCTGTATGGCATCCAAAAATCCATCTCCTCCATCCGATATGTAGAATGGGTGACAGCTAGCCATCGGATCGTAGTCCCTCACTCCAGATATTATTGCTTCCCCAACCTCTTCGGCGGTCAAGCAGCCCTTGTACTTATCCGGCACTACAGCTATATGCATCTAACCAAAGATCTGAGGAATGAAATAACTAACGATCAGGATCAACACAAAAAAGGCCGCGAGTATATATACTTCCTTGGAAAAGATATCAGAGCGCTTAACCTCGAAGGGCCTGGTTCCTCCGTTTTTTATAGGGACAGCCGGAGTCAGCCAGGAAACCACATACGCAATCACAAGGGATATAAGCACCCCAGTAAAATTGAGCCAGATCCAGAATATCTCTATTCCTAGATCGAAGCCGAAAATGCCTTGAATCGTTCCGGAAAACATCAGGTTGATCAAAACAGCTGTGATGATCCCAGCATTCATACCAATGTGATTGACCCGCTTGGAGAAGATGGCCAGGATAAAGGTTACAAGCACCGGACCATAGAACACTGAGCCTATAGCGTTGATGATCTCGATCACGGTATTTTTATTGCCCCCGAAAAGAAATGAGAAAGCAATACAGACCACTCCCCAAAAGACCACGGCATATTTGGACAATCGCATATAGGCTGCACCTTCTAATTTTTTCTTCCCCCGGTTAAAAAAGTCCTCTACACTGACCGCAGATAAGGAGTTTACCGTAGAGCTGAGTGAGGACATGGCCGCAGACATAATGGCCACCATCAACAGGCCAATAAAGCCATGAGGCAGGTAGCGGATAATAAACACCGGGATCATCAGATCGGCCTTAAAGCCGGTCGATGCATATTCCTGTGGAAAGTGTTTTTGAGTGGTCGAGGCTATGTCCGCCAAAAACTCGGGTGACAAGCTGACCAAAGCCCCAATTATAAGACCCATGGTACAGTAGATCAGCACTACAGGGAATCGGAGAAGTCCGTTGGCCAGCAGCAATTGTCTGATCGTCTTTTCATTCTTGGCCGAAAGCATACGTTGTGCCTGGGTCTGATCACAGCCGTAATAAGAAACATATAAGAAGAAACCACCGATGAGCATGGGCCAGAATCCATATTCCTGGTCCGGTCCTATTCCCAGATTCATATCGATGACCTGCAGTCGCTCCGGGTCAAATCCGTTAGCCAAACCTCCGGCATCCTGTACCAATTGCCAGCCATAGACCAAGCAGACCAAAAGGCCGCCAAATAGTAGGATCATCTGTATGGCATCTCCCCAAACCACAGCCTTCATGCCACCTTGCCAGGAATAGATAATAGTGATCACAGATATGATCAGTATGGTATAGATATAATCCACATCCAGAACTGCCTGTAATATTATCGCAATGGTATACACCATAACTCCGGTACCCAGAGCGCGGGAGATCTGGAAGACCACGCTGAGTACCAAGCGTGTACTCGCAGAGAACCGTTTCTCTACAAATTCATAAATACTCACTACCCCAGATCGGAAGAGTGGTGGGATAATAAACAACATGATACAGATCATAGCCAGAGGAACAGCAAATTCGAAACTGAGCCACTTCATACCTCCACCCATTTTGAGCCCTACAAATGCCGGCGCCGAAATAAAACTGATAGCCGAAAGCTGAGTAGCCATGGTAGAAAGACTAAGAGGAAACCAGCCCAGGCTACGACCTCCTAGGAAATAATCTTTGGAGTCTTTATTGTCCTTAAAAAAGTATCCCATCCCGAGGAAGAATACAATGTAAATTCCGACGATGGCGTAATCGATCCAGTTCATATAGGTCTTATTGGTTTAATAGGTCGAGCCCCAGAGCTGCACTCCAGGAAAAATTATTCCCTCCGTATCCAGCTTTGAGTCCTTCATTCATCTCACGAGAGGGTTCAAAATATTCAAAGCAACCGTACTTGGTCAAGAGATCAAGCGTATCCTTCTTGATTTGTTCGGCTTCGGTATTTAACTGGTAATTCCGCAGTCCTTTGTAAATGATCCAGTTCAGATTGATCCAAACCGGACCTCTCCAATACCGCGAAGATTCGAACCATTCGCTTAGCGGGTCAAAAGAGGCACACAGAAAATTTTCCTGATCCTTTCCACCAAATCGCCCCCCGCACAGATGACCGATCATTTCGTCCGCCTGACTTGCAGAAGGTATTTGGGCCATTAAAGGAGCAAAGCTGGAAGAGGACAAATACGGTAGCTTCCGTTCTCCTCTCAGATCGTAATAGACATACCCCTTCAAGTCCGGATCGTATAACTTGTCATTCATCCCTTGTACTGCCAACTCGGTCCAGGCCCTTAACTGTTCGACCTGTTGGTCCCTCCCCAAGAGCTCTCCCAACCAGATCAGGGAACGATTGGACGCGATCAACATGCTGTTGAACAAGGGATCCTGGATCAGAAATGGGCATTGTTCGGCAATGAGATCATCCTGGTAATTCCAGGATTTAAACAATTCCACCAGATGAATGTAATAGCGGTATTCGGCATCTGAAGGCCTGTGAGAGGCATCGATCAGCTTAGTATCCTTTCTGTTCAGTTGATACTCCGGTACGCTAAATGTATCCCAGATCAAGTCCCAAACGGGAGTATTATCCGTCCCGGCTTCCCAGTTATGACAGATATAAACCAATCCTTCCATATTCGGGTCCCTGTTCTCATAGAAATATTGGTGATTGGCAAAGACCTGGTCGTATATGGAGTCTATAAAGAATAACAACTCCTGGGAGTTGCCAGAGATCCGGAACATATCCTGCAGAACAAATCCGGTAACCGGGGGCTGAGTGATCCCTGAGGTAGGAATCTCTGGCGCGTGCTCGCTGAGATCTGCCCGATATACCTCAGGTCCGGGATAATAACTATCCGATGGGTTATGAAAAACAATATGAGGAATAAACCCATTGGACCACTGCCCTTTAAGCAGAGCCAGTATCTCCTGCTTAGCTCTATCCATATCGAGATGTGCCCATCCCAGTGCTATAAACCCGGAATCCCAAAACCACTGAAAAGGATACAATCCCTGGCAGGGAATCGTAAATCCGTCCTGCCAATTGTCGTTGAGTACTGCGGTAAAGTGATTGCGAAGTTGGTCGGTAGAATACATAGTTCGCTTAAAGATACAGTTAATCGGAAATTATCCATAAAGTGTCGTAATTTTGACCATGGCCTTCAAAAAAACCACAGAAGAAGATTCGCTTTATCAAGACCTGGAAAAAATGCCAATTTCCGAGTTATTGGCCAATATCAATCGTGAGGATCAGACGGTGGCGGAATCGGTACATGCCGTTCTGCCCCAGATCGAGCAATTGGCGAGGGCTATTTCCGACAAGATCAATGCCGGAGGGAGACTATTCTATCTTGGAGCAGGAACTAGCGGTAGACTGGGAATTGTAGACGCAAGTGAATGCCCACCCACCTTTGGCGTCCCTCACAATTTGGTGATCGGTCTTATTGCCGGAGGTGACAGTGCGATCAGGAAGGCCGTAGAATTCGCCGAAGATTCCAAGGAACAAGGCTGGAACGACCTCCAGTCTCATGAAGTGAGTCCAAGGGATGTGGTCGTGGGTATTGCTGCTTCCGGGACTACGCCATACGTGGTGGGTGCACTGAAAAAATGTAATGAAATGGGCATTATTACCGGAGGAATTACCTGTAATGCCGGCAGTCCCTTAGCGCAAGTAGCCAAATTTCCTATTGAGGCAGTGGTGGGACCTGAATTCGTTACCGGTAGCTCCAGGATGAAAGCCGGCACCGC